>DATCZB010000048.1:0-6866 GCA_036526155.1 Gammaproteobacteria bacterium | reverse complement strand
TGCTGCAGCCGACCTCGCGCGAGGAGGCCATGCGCATGGAGGCGGCGGAGACGGAGTTCGCCACCGTGTCCTACCCGCAGCTGCGCGCAGCGGTGGAGGCGCGCGCCGTGCTCGAGGCCGGTGCCGTCTGGCTCCGACTCAGTCGCGGCTTTCTGCCGTTGCCCACGATCGAGATGCTCTACGACAAGCTGCGGGCGATGCTCGCGCAGCTGACCGACGACGGTCATTTCGTCGACCGCGATGCCTTCCTGCTCGCGAACAAGGAGTACCATGCCGCCGTCGTCGGGCTGGCCGAGAACGAGCACCTGAACGCCGGGTTCGAGAGCCTGAAGCTCCGCCAGCTCTATCGCGCAGCGCTCAAGGATGAAAACGTCGCGGTGGAGAACATCGTGTACTTTCATGAGTTTCTGGCGGACTCGCTTGCCGCCGGTGACGCGAAAGGCGCGCTCGAGACGATCATGTCCTGGGGCAAGCAAACGGCCGTTCGCGTGCGCCGGATTCTCGAGCAGGACACGGTTGAACCGATCAATGAGCTGCGTCCGGGTGGCGTCGTCGAGGACTTGTCGATCGGTTTTGCCAAAGATCAGGAGGATCTGGCTGGCGACGTCGATGCGCTGGTGCAGGCGCTCGATGCGCGTGCGGCGCTCGAGATCGGTATCACGCAGTCGCTGGGCGGGGCGCTCAAGGTCGAGGCGCAGCGCGAGGCGCTCGTCGGCCGGCTGCGCGCTTTTACGCCGCTCGTTCGTGGTCGCGGTGCAGCTCAGGTGGCGCGCTATATTCGCGCCGACGATGCATACCATCGCATCTTTCTGAGCATCCTGCGCAACCCGTGCCTGTTCGATATCTATAACTCGATGGACATCCCGGAGCTCATGCGGCGCGTGCTGGAGGTGGCGCCGCCGTCCATTCGAGAGGTCTTCGACGACCACAAGGATCTGACGAACGCGCTCAAGGGTAGCGAAGCGGATGCCGTCGCCGCAGCCATCTCCTCGCACGCAAACCGCGTGAATCTGGCGCTGGCCGATTTCCTTGCCAGCAGCAGGAAAGAACCGTCGCTCGCCGAGGCGTCCTGACCCGAAAAAAGTGCTTGACACAGTCAGCAAGTGCGTAGCATACTACGCATCGTTGTAGGATCATCTACCCCAAACAAAGGACTGAACTGATGTCAGAGTATGGCAAATTCGCGTTGAACGCTGGCGACCAGTACCTCGCGGCGCTGGCCGAGGCACAGGACACGTTTCTGAAGAGCATCACACCGTATACGCAGATGGCGTCAACCATGCCGCAAATGCCGGCACCGCACTTTGCGCCGGAGCTGCCGACGATGGCCGAGATCACCGAGGCCAATTTCGCTTTCGCGAGCAAGCTGCTCAAGCAGCATAAAAAGTTCGCTGAAAAGCTGTTCGCTGCCACTTCCCCCCAAGAGTAACGAACAGCTCCTGATTGCGCCCGGCCGTTGGCACAGGGAGTGCTTCGGTCGGGCGCAACCTTTAATATCACGCCATGAGCGACGAGAAACCTCAGTCAGAGCCGACCCTGGTCGAGAAGTGGGTCAAGGATCAGCAAGAGTGGCAGAAGATGGCCACGGAGTACTTTGACTCGATGGTCAAGAACGACGAATTCCTCGTGCACCTCGGCAATGCCATGCGGGGATCCCTGCTGGCGGGTAAGCCGTATCCGGGTACCGAGCCGGCCGAGGAAGAAGACGAGGCGTCCGCTGCCGCAGAGGATCGAATCGATCGCGTCCTGCATGCCTTGCACCTGCTGCAGGGCGATGTGGCCGATCTCAAGGTCGCCGTCGAGGATCTTGCCGCGAAGATTTCTGCCCGGGAAACAAAGCCGTCTGCGCCGCCGCGCGAGGGTATGCCACCGAAACCAGTCCCGGCGGAATGGAACCCGGGCGAGGGTTGAACGAGCCCGTTCAGGAGCGAGAGCTCGAAGCGCTGCTTGCGCTTTCCGAGCAAAGCCGCGCCAGGCTCGAGCGCCTGCGCGAGGTGCTGACAACACCCGGGCACTACGGCAGGGGCGCAACCCGGTCCACCGTCGTTTATCGAGAGAACAAGCTTCGTCTGCTGCGACTGCTGGATGACGAAGGAAATCCCCGGGTCGGCCCGCCGGTACTGTTCATCCCGGCGCCCGTACGTCGTTACTTTATCGTCGATCTTCTGCCGGGTCGGACGTTTGCCGGTTTCGTCGCCGGTGCCGGCTACGATGTCTATATTGCGGACTTCGGCGAGCCGGCCAAAGAAGACCGGTTCTGCGATCTGCCTTACTACGTTGACGGCCTGATCCGCCGTTGTGTTCGCCAGGTCTCACGCGCCCGGGAGAACCAGAAGGTCAACATCGTCGGCTATTGTCTCGGCGGAACGCTTTCGCTGCTCTACGCGGCGCTTTACCCCGAGACCGTCGCCCGGCTCGCGCTGTTGACGACGATGATCGACGGCGATCACGAAGGCGGGATCGCCTGGATCGCCCATCGCATGGGGCTGTCGGGGGAGAGCTACGAGAATCCGCGGCTCGTGCCCGCGGTCGAGGTCAAGAGCTGGTTCGAAATGCTCTCGCCGGGATCGAACAGCGTGATCGGACGCGTCAGCGATCTTTGGAGCCGGCTCGATGCCCCGGTCGAGCGGTTGCGTGACGTGCGCACAATGGCGTCGTGGGTCGACGATGTCGTGCCGGCGCCGGGGCGGCTTCTGGCCGAGCTCTACCGCCAGTTCGGCCCGGGCCGGAACGAGCTGATGACGGGCAAGACTTCGGTCGGCGGCAAGGTCGTCGACCTCGGCAAGCTCACCATGCCGGTTTTGTCGGTCTCCGCAGAGAAGGATACGATTGCGCCCGCCGACGCAGTCGATGCCATTGGCCAAATCGTGCCGCATGCGGAAGTCATCCGGCTCTCGGGTGGTCATGTCGGCATCGTCGCGGGACGCGCGGCGCAGACGCTCTGGGAACGCACGGTCAAGTTCCTCGGTGCCCCGGCAGAGAAAGAACATGCTTAACGAGTACTTCAGCTGGCGGCACCTGCGAATCCACTTGCAGGAACGGGGTGAGGGTGAGCCGCTGTTGCTGATCAACGGGCTTGGCGCCAACACGGACATGTGGTCGCCGTTTGCCTCGAGGTTTCCGGACCGGCGAGTGATCCTGTTCGATGCGCCGGGCACGGGGCGTTCGAGCACGCCTAGCCGGCCGATGCGGATTTCGTCGATGGCGAACCTCGCGGCCGCCGTGCTCGACAATCGCGGTGTCGAGTCGACCGACGTTCTCGGCTATTCCTACGGCGGTGCGATCGCTCAGGAGTTTGCCTATCAGCACCCGGAGCGCGTTCGGCGCCTCGTGCTGGCCGCCACCAATTTCGGCGTCGGCGCCGCGCCGGGATCGCCGCAGGCCATGTTCGCGCTGGGTACGCCGTTCCGCTATTACTCGCCAACCTATTTCCATCGCACGGCTGCGGCGCTCTACGGCGGCAGAACCGGCCGCAACATGGATATTCGACATCGCATGATGTCATCCCGGCGCAAGTTTCCCCCGTCATCGCTCGGTTATGCGCTGCAGATACTCGGTGGAATGTGCTGGTCGAGCAGGCATTTCCTGCACGAGATCGTGCACGAGACGCTCGTCATTTCGGGCGATGACGATCCGCTGATCCCGGTGGTCAATGCCGAGACTCTGGCGGCCCGAATTCCGAACGCGACGCTCGATATCGTAGAGCGCGCGGGGCATTTGTTTCTGGTCGACGACGCTGTGCACCTCGCCGCGAGGATCCGGCAGTTCCTGGAGCCCGGCCGCAGCGTGAGTAACGTCGTCGCCATTGCCTGATTTCCGGCAGGGCGCTCCGGCTCGAGCTGCGGTGCCCGATTGACCGTGGACGTTGTCATCAGTCGGTCATAGACCGGGCCGCAGACTGACCTTGAGTCCACTCGCAGCGTGGTTGTTTTTTTGGTAGTGCCATAGAGAGATGGTTACAGACGCACAACGCAATCTGGCGCTCGATCTGTTTGTCCGCGACCCGCGGCCGACGACGCCGTTCGAGGGCGTCGACGAGTCGGAACTCATGCGCCTGCGTTATTACGCGCCAGAGAAGCACCGGCCAGGCCTGCCGCCGATTCTGCTCGTCTATCCGATGATCAAGCGGCCGTATGTTCTCGACCTGCTGCCGGGACGAAGCGTCGTTCAGAGCTTTCTGCATCAGGGCTTCAGGGTCTACCTGACGGACTGGATGCCCCCGAGCCTCGACGATGCAGAGTGCGGGCTCGACGAATACGTCAACGGCGAGCTCGCGCGTGCCGTCGATCTCGTCTGCAATCGCGAGAAGGTGCCGCAGGTCGCGCTCGTCGGCTGCTGCTGTGCCGGTTTGCTCTCGGCCATCTATGCGGCGCTCAATCCGGAGCGTATCCAGCATCTCGTGACGTTTGCGGCGCCGTTCGAGATCGACCCGCCGCTCGGTCCGGTCGCGGCCCGGCAGATCGTGCTCACCTACGGCAACGTTCCCGCGTGGATGGTCGCCTCCGGGCTCAACGTCCGGATGCAGGACCCGCTGCAGATCGCCTTCCGGCTCGCGCATGATCTCGGCGAGCCCGATCTCGCCGAGCACGTGTTCGATTCGCCGGACGCCCTGCTGCAGGTTATTCAGCCGTGGCTTGCGAGCGACGTTCCGTTCGCAGGCGGGCTGTTTCGCGAGATCGTATGCGAGGCCTTGCCGAACGCGAACCTGCTCGAGGGCCGCTTGCGGGTCGGCGGCCGCCGGGTCGACATGGGCAGTATTCGCTGCCCGGTGCTCGTCATCGCCGGCGCAAGGGACTCGCTCGTGCCGGCTGAGCGCAGCGTGCGATTCGCGCACGTCGTTGGCAGCCGGGACGCAACGAAATGGATCTTTCCGACCGGGCATCTCGGTCTGATGTTGAGCAAAGCCGCCCATCGAGAGCTTTGGCCCAGGGTGGGTGAGTGGCTGGAAAGCCGGAGCGGCCCGCCGCTGCGGCAAACGGCTTGAGTCGTGGTCCTGTCGCCCCGACTGTTGCCGTACGTTTTTTAGTTGACCAGGAAAAGGAGAAACCTGCATGTCGAAGTACGTCAAACTCGCAGAGGAAACGGGTGACCGCTATCTGGCCGCGCTGGCGCAAGGTCAGGAGAATTTTCTGAACTATGTGGCGGCAATGAACCGGTGGACGCCACGGCCGGCCGGTGCGATGGCCGGGATGTCGGCGTGGCGCGCATTTGCCAACGCGAGCTTCGAATTCTCGGAGCGATGCCTGCAGCAGCAGAAGGCGTTCAGTGACCAGTTTCTTGGCCAGGCGGGCAAGCCGGCCAAAGCGTCTGCCAGGACCAGAACGTCTTCCGCCGCCAAGTCGTCCGCGACGGCCAATGCCCCAGCCGTGACGTCGTCGAAGAAAAAGGCGAGCACGCGCAGCAAGCCTGCGCCAGCGGCGAGCTGATCGCGCGGACTGCAGCGAACGGTTCAGGCAGCGCCGGATGTGTATCGTCGCAATCGGGCATCAGGCCTCGTCGAGATACCCGTTAGTCGTAGCCGCCAACCGTGACGAGCGCCATGCGCGGCCGGCGGCGGCTGCGGACTGGTGGAATGGGCCGGGGTCGCTTCTTGCCGGGCGTGACCTCGAGGCGGGCGGCACCTGGCTTGGCGTCACGGGCTCGGGCCGGTTCGCCGCGGTCACCAATATCTTCGAAGGCGGACGTGGGCATCGCGCGGAGCGTTCGCGTGGCGCCCTCGTTACCGGGTTTCTCGAGGGGTCCGCGACACCCTCGGCCTACGCGGACCTGGTCGAGCCGGATCATTACGGGCCGTTCAATCTCGTGCTTTGGTATGCGGGCGAGCTTCACTTCGTCAGCAATCGCAACTCCGCGACGGCGCTCGGCGCAGGTGTGCATGTATTCAGCAACAATGCGCCGGGATTGCAGTGGGCAAAGGTCGATGCGCTCGGTAATGCCCTCGAGCATGCCGGCGAAGACGACGATCTCGCCGGGACCTTGATCGAAACCCTGAGTGGTGCAAGCGCCCGCGGACCGCTCGAGCAGGCGGCCGATTCGATGTTTGTCGTCGGGCAGAGCTTCGGCACGCGCTGCACGACCGTGCTGACGTTCGACCCCGCAGGCCGAGCCACGTTTATCGAGCAGCGGTTCAATGCCGCGGGCGAGGCGGCCGGGCGGTCCGGGTTCGAGTTCAGTGTCGCGTCATAGTTCCTGTCGCGGCCAGCAGCCCGGCGTTCGGGATCGAGTCGCTCGAACATCGGATAGACCGCGACGCGCTCGCCGCCGGCAAGGCGATGCTCGGAGCCGACCGAGACGCCATCCACCAGAATGAGGTCGATCTCGGTATGCGGCACGCCGATGGCTTCGACGACGTCCTTTACGGCCGGCGTGCCGTCGAAGCGGTAGTCGAACTCGCGCTTGCGGCGCTCTGCCGGCAAAAAATCATTGAGTTCCTCGTAGAAGCGGAACCGCGCCGTGTGGCGCCAGGCGCCTCGTTCGCCGGTGGATGCGGAGTCGGACATCCGGCTAGGTGCGCCGCGGGCGCGAAAGCCAGTTTTCCATCATGAGTCGAGGGACACGTTTGAACTCACGCGAGTTCCGGGTGACCAGGATGCAGTCCTGCTCGACAGCGTGCGCGGCGATAAGGTAGTCGTTAGCGCCGATCGGGCGGCCTTTCGCCTCGAGCGCATGGCGAATCTCGGCGTAGATTCGATCGACGTTCCGGTCGAGAGGCAGCACTTCAATCGTGTCCAGCAATTGCTCGACACGATTGCTGAGAGCTTCCGACGCCTTCTTTCTTGCACCGAAGCGGAGCTCACATGCGTTGATGACGCTCGTGCACAGTCGGGACTCGCCGATCGCCGTGACTTTCGCCTGCAGGCTGGCCG
>DATCZB010000047.1:0-8652 GCA_036526155.1 Gammaproteobacteria bacterium | reverse complement strand
TCGAGGACCACCTCGGGCAGGAAGCTTACGAATATGAAGTCGTAAATGCCAGCATCTCCGGTGACACGAGCACCGGGGGCTTAAGCCGCCTGCCGCGGTTGCTCGAGCGCTATCTGCCCGAGATCGTCATCATCGAGCTCGGTGGCAACGACGGCTTGCGCGGCCAGCCGATCACATTGCTGCGCGAGAATCTCTCGCAAATGATCGAGCTCGTCGTCGGGCATGGCGCGCAACCCGTGCTTACGGGAATCCAGATTCCGCCCAATCTCGGGCCGACATACACGGCGCAGTTTGCCGAGGTCTACCATCAGCTCGCGGATGAGCACGACGTTGCCTTCGTCGAATTCCTGATGGATGGCGTTGCGCTCGACCCGACCAGGATGCAGACTGATCGCATGCATCCGAACGCAAGAGGCCAGAAACCGATGTTCGAGAACGTCTGGGCCGTTCTGTCACGACTGCTCAACTAGATATGGAAACCAAACCCTGGCACTCGAGCTATCCCGACGGGGTTCCGTTCGAGATCGACGCGGACAGCTACGCATCGTTCTCAGCGCTCTGCCTCGAGAGCTGCCGCGAGAACGGCGATCGAGTCGCCATTGTCAATCAGGGCCAGACGCTGAGCTTTTCCGAGCTCGACCGGCGGAGTCGCGCTTTCGCGGCTTATCTCAGCGTGGAGCTCGGGCTCGAGCGCGGCGACCGCATGGCCGTGATGCTGCCGAACCTGCTGCAGTCGCCCGTTGTGCTGCTGGGTGCGCTTCGCGCCGGCATGGTCGTGGTCAACGTCAACCCGCTATACACGGTCCCCGAGCTCGAGCACCAGCTGAAGGACAGCGGCGCCAGAGTCGTCGTCGTGCTCGAGAATTTTGCCGCGACGCTCGAGGCCTCACTGCCCGGCACCGACGTCAGCCACGTGATTCTTACGTCCATAGGCGACTTTCTGCCGCCGCTGCGACGCTGGATAACGGACTTCGTGGTAAGGCATATCAAGCGCCTCGTGCCGGCATTCGATGTTCCGCACGGCGTGCGCCTGCGCTATGCGCTCAAGCGCGGTTTCGCGGCCGATTACGAGGACCCGGAGCTCGGCCCTGATGACCTGGCGTTTCTTCAGTACACCGGTGGCACGACCGGCGTTGCGAAGGGCGCGATGCTGACGCACCGCAACATGGTGGCAAACGTTTTGCAGGCGGCTGCCTGGGTGCACCCGTTTTTCGATTCGAAGAACGACTCGGCGGTGACGGCCTTGCCGCTCTACCATATCTTCGCGCTGACCGTGAATCTGTTCGCTTTTCTCAAGCTGGGCGGCCGCAACCGGCTGATCACGAATCCGCGCGACATGAAGGGCTTCGTGCGCGAGCTGGCGGCGGAATCTCCGGCATTCATGACGGGCGTCAACACACTGTTCAACGGGCTCCTGAACACCCCGGGATTTGCCGAGCTCGATTTCAGCAGATTCAGGATCGCACTGGCCGGAGGTATGGCCGTACAGGAGGACGTCGCCGAGCGCTGGCAGGAGTTGACCGGCGTGGCTATTACCCAGGGCTATGGGCTGACCGAAGCGTCTCCCGTGGTCGCAGGAAACCGGCTCGACCTCGAATCGTTCAATGGCTCGGTCGGTATGCCGTTTCCGTCGACGGAAGTCATGATTGTCGACGACGCTGATCAGCCGCTGGGCGTTGACGAGATCGGCGAGCTCTTGGTCCGTGGTCCGCAGGTCATGCGAGGGTACTGGGGTCGGCCCGACGAAACCGAGAAAGTGCTGACGCCGGACGGCTGGCTGCGGACGGGTGACATAGCGCGCATGGATGCGGACGGCCGCATCTATATCGAGGACAGAAAGAAAGATCTCATTATCGTTTCCGGGTTCAATGTTTACCCCAACGAGGTCGAGAATGTGGTGACGACTCATCCGGCGGTGGTCGAGGCCGCAGCCGTTGGTGTCCCGAGCGAAAAATCCGGGGAGGCGGTAAAGGTATTCGTGGTCAGGAGCGACCCTGCTCTCGACGCGAAAACCCTGATTGCCTTTTGCCGCGAGCGGCTGACCGGTTACAAGACGCCGAGTCAGGTCGAGTTCGTCGACGAGCTGCCGAAATCCAATGTCGGCAAGGTCCTGCGTCGGGAACTAAAGAGCTCCGACGCAACGGACTGACGTCATCGGCCGCGGTAGCCGCCCGCGAGGCCTACTCGAAGACGGCCGCAATCTCGCGCTGGAACCTCTGCGCCGCCGCCCGCGGATCGTCCGCGCCGCGAATCGGGCGACCGACGACGATATAGTCGGCGCCGGCGCGAAACGACGCCTCGGCGGTGACGACTCGCTTCTGATCGTCGTTGCCCGAGTGATCGGCGAAACGTATCCCGGGGGTCACGATCAATGGTCCCGTGCCAAGCTTTTCGCGCAGGCGTCCTGCCTCGAGCCCCGAGGCGATGACACCGTCGCAGCCGCTGTCGATCGCTTGTCCGGCGCGCTGGTCCGTCAGCGCGTCGACATCCATCGAGATCCCCATGTTCAGGAGGTCCTCACGGCTGATGCTCGTGAGAACGGTCACGGCCAGAATCTTCAGGCTCTGGCCCTTGTTTTCCGCCGCCGCGCGCATGATCCCCGGGTCGCCGTGCACGGTCAGAAAAGACGCGCCGGACCGGCTCATCTGCCGGACGGCGGCGGCGACCGTGGCCGGAATGTCGTAGAGCTTCAGGTCGGCAAAAACTCGTTTGTCGTGATCGAGCAGCCATTCGAGCAGCGGGAAATAGTCCCGCGATGCGGCCAGCTCGAGACCGATCTTGTAGAACAGGACCTCGTCGCCAAGCTGCTCCACGAGCGTCCTGGCTTCGCTGAACCCGGGAACATCGAGCGCGACGATCAGGCGCTCCCGGGTGGGGATGTCGGTTGCTTCCGCTGACACCCGGTTAGTCTAGCAAAGGCGCCGCAGCCGAATCCGAGCCGGTGATTCTTGCGTGCTGTTGCAGGGCGAACCGGTCGGTCATGCCGGCAATGTAATCGGCAATGGCGCGCATTGCCGCGCTCGGGCCCGACTCGTCCAGCGCCGCCCGGGCGCGATTCGCATGATCTTCGGGCATGAGTCCGAAGTCGTCCCTGAACGCGGCAAACAGATCGGCAATCGTTGCGTGTGCGCGCTCAGTCATCTTCTCGACGTGGGGATGCGTATACAGCTCCCGGCGCAGAAACTGTTTGAGCGCGGTCTGAACCTCATGCAGCTCCGTCGATAGTGCAATCAGCGGGCCATCTTGCTCGCGAACGGCTTCGATGCTCGCGGGCCCGGCCCGATCGACCAGGGCCTGGCTGGTCTCGATGACATCCGTGACCAGCTTGTCGATCATCGAGCGAATGATTTCCCGGGCCAGTCTCGGCTCCCTGCAATCCGGAAACCGGCTGCGCACGTCGGCGGCCCGGTCGGCAAAGAACGGAATCGTCTCGAGTTGCCCGAGCTCGATGAGCCCTGCGCGAATGCCGTCGTCGACATCGTGGTTGTTGTAAGCGATTTCGTCCGCCAGATTCGCAAGTTGTGCTTCGAGGCCGGGTTGCTTCCGGTCGATGAAGCGTTTGCCTATGTCGCCGAGCTGGCTCGCATTCTGGGCCGAACAGTGTTTGAGGATGCCTTCGCGGGTCTCGAAGCTGAGATTCAGGCCATTGAAGCTCGCGTATCGCTCTTCGAGCTCGTCGACGACTCTGAGTGACTGCAGGTTGTGCTCGAAGCCACCGTAGTCGCGCATGCAGGCGTTGAGCGCATCCTGGCCGGCATGACCGAAGGCCGTATGGCCGAGATCATGTGCCAGGCTGATGGCCTCGACGAGATCCTCGTTGAGCCGCAGCGCGCGCGCGACCGAGCGGGCAATCTGGGCAACTTCCAGCGAGTGCGTGAGACGGGTCCGATACAGGTCTCCCTCGTGATTGACGAAGACCTGGGTCTTGTAGACGAGACGCCTGAATGCGGCCGAGTGAATGACCCGATCCCGGTCGCGCTGAAATTCTCCGCGATATGCTGGCGGTTTTTCATCGTGGCGCCGGCCGCGAGACGCAGCGTCATGGGCTGCGTAGCGAGCAAGCGTGGGGTTCATGGCTGCTCGGAGAGGCGTCGTTCGATCGACGACTCTAATAGCGGCCGGTCTGGTGCCGGACACACGTATGCGCTACCCAGCCCGTCGAGCAGGACCAGCTTCAGGCCGGCTTTGCCGGCCTTCTTGTCGAGCTGCATCCGGTCCAGAATCGCGCTGACCGAGAGTCCCGATGCATGGGTCGGCAAGCCGGCGCGAGCGATCAGCTCACCGATTCGCTCCGTGACGGCCCGGTCGATATGGCCGAGCAACTCGGATGTCTCGGCAGCCATCAGCATACCGATGGCAACCGCTTCACCATGCAGCCATCTGCCGTATCCACCCAGTGCCTCGATGGCATGGCCGAAAGTATGACCAAGGTTCAGCAGGGCCCTCTTGCCGTGCTCGAGCTCGTCCTGCGCCACGATCAACGCTTTGATCTCGCAGCAGCGCCTGATTGCAACTCGCAAAGCCTCCGGGTCGAGTGCCAGCAGCGCGGCTATATTGTCCTCGAGCCAGCGGAAGAACTCCGCGTCCTCGATGAGCCCGTACTTGATAACCTCGGCAAGGCCGGCGGACAGTTCTCGCTGCGGCAGGGTTCCGAGCGTATCGGTGTCGGAAATAACGGCGACCGGTTGATGAAAGGCCCCGATCATGTTCTTGGCCTGCGGGTGATTCACAGCGGTCTTGCCTCCGACGGAGGAGTCGACCTGTGCCAGCAGCGTCGTCGGCAGCTGAACGAAGTCGATACCGCGCTGATAGCTTGCCGCCGCATATCCGGCGAGATCGCCGATCACGCCGCCGCCCAGCGCCAGAATACAGGCGTCTCGATGGAATCCGCCTTCGATCAGCTCGTCGATAATCCGGGCAAAGCTGTCCAGGTTCTTGTACTGCTCACCATCGGGCAGGATCAGGGACTTCGGTTCCCGTTCGGCAAAAGCCTGCTCCACGCGATCGAGGTAGAGCGGAGCAACGATTTCATTGGTGATAATCAGGAGCTGCGTGGCATCCGTTGATTGCGCGAGCTCATTGCCGGCAGACAAGAGTCCCGAGCCGATGTGAATCGGGTAGCTGCGTTGTCCGAGACTGACCGTAATCGTATCCGTCATGAATTTTCCGGTTCCCGACCGTTGCCCTCGAGCGCGAGGTCGCCGCGTTGCTCGAGCAGCTCCCTGACCTTTCTGGCAACAGTCCTTACGCGCTGATTGCTCGTGTCGACGCTCAGGTCCGCGATTTCTTCATACAGTGGCGCCCGCACCGAGGCCATTCGCTCGAGCACGCTCCGCGGATCATCGTTGTTCAGGAGCGGCCGCTTGCGCGATTGACTCGTGCGGCGAAGCTGTTCCTCGATCCCGGTCTTCAGATAAACGACGGTTCCGCTCGTCGAGAGGCAGTCGCGGTTGGTTTTTGCAAGGACGGCGCCGCCACCGGTTGCAATGACAGTGCCTTCGAGCGTCGAGAGCTGGCAAATCACATCGCTTTCACGCTCTCTGAAGCCGGACTCTCCCTCCTTCTCGAAGATATAGCTGATCTCGACACCCGTACGCCGCTCGATCTCGTGGTCGGAATCCAGGAATTTCAGTCCCGTATCGCGGGCGAGTTGTTTGCCCACGGCTGTCTTGCCGGACCCGGTCGGGCCGATCAGATAAATATTGCGTGTTGCGCGGCTCACCCGCCAAGTGTAGAGGCAATCCGAGGTTCCCGCATGCCGTGAAAGCGACGAGGCCAGCGTTACGCTGGCCTCGTCATGCAGTCAATTCGACGTGTTGCTTACTGGATTGAAGCGCCGTCGCGCAGGATTCGCGGTGTGACGAATATCAGGAGCTCCGACTTGTTATTGACCTGTGTCCGCGAGCGGAACAGGTAGCCCAGGCCCGGGATATCGCCGAGCACCGGTACCTTGCTGATGCTGTCGCGCGTTTCGGTCTCGTAGATGCCGCCGAGCACAACGGTCTGGCCGTCATTGACGAGAACGCGGTTCTGTACCGACCTCGTGTCGATACTCGGTACGAAGCCACCGGTCGCGCTGGCGACCAGCTCGCCTACCGAGTCCTTGGTCACCAGAAGATCCATGATGATGCGATCATCCGGCGTGATCTGCGGCGTCACGGTCAGGCTGAGGACGGCCTCCTTGAACTGAGTGGTCGTCGCGCCGCTCGAAGATGCCTCCTGGTAGGGAATCTCGACACCTTCCTCGATCCGGGCCTCCATGTTGTTGGCCGTGATGACGCGCGGCGTCGAGACGATCTCGCCCTTGCCCTCGGCCTGCACCGCCGACAGCTCGAGATCGAGCAGATAGTCGCCGTCGAGAATGGCCAGGTTCATAACGCCGGCGGGGTTTACGACCGGCAGGTTCACGTTATAGCGCTCGAGCGCCGAACCGATCAGCACGGGCAAAGGTGAGCCAGTCGTAGCCAGACTTTCGAGCGCCGAACCGACAATCGTGTCGGAGCCCGCGCTCGTTCCGGTCATCGAGATGATGCCGTCGCTCGAATTCTCGCGCACGATCGTCGAGCCCATGCGAACGCCGAGCTCCTTGCCAAAGTCGTCGTTGACGATGACGATGCGGGACTCGATGAGCACCTGCCGCGGCGGAATGTCGAGGTTCTGGACCCAGCGGCGAATCTCCCGCAGGTTTTCTGCGGTTTCCTGGACCAGGAGCTGATTCGTGCCGGGATCGACGCTGATTCCGCCACGCTCGGAGAGCAGCGACGCGCCATCAGAGCCGCCGCGGATCAGCGTGGCCAGATCAGACGCCTTGGCGTAGTTGACCTGAACCAGCTCGGTGTACAGTGGCTCCAGCTGCTGCCGGGATTGTGCGGCCTGCAGCGCTGCCTGTTCGCGAGCCGCGATTTCGGTGGCCGGCGCGATGATCGCCACGTTACCGTTCTGCCGCATGTCGAGGCCCTTGGTCGTCATGACGACGTCGAAAGCCTGGTCCCAGGGCACTTCCTGGAGCCTCAGCGTAACGCTGCCCTGCACCGAGTCGCTGATCACGACCTGCAGGTTGCCCACGTCTGCAAGCAGCTGCAGCACGGCGCGCGTCTCGATGTCCTGGAACGTCAGCGTCAGCGGGACGCCGGCGTAGTCCTTGTCAGCGCCGAAGATGCTGACCGTTTCGAGGTCACCCTCTGGCGGTGTATTGAGCTCCAGCGTGAAGCGGTTGTCTGCCTGGTAGGCCACCTGCGTGAACGGAGCCGACGGGTTCGGTGTGATAATGAGGCGGACATTGTCGTTGTCGCGCAGGGCGTCGACCGTGACGACCGGGGTCGCGAAGTCGGCCACATCGAGCCGTCGCAGCAAATCTGTCGGCAGCTCCGTATCCTGGAACTCGACGACGACACGACCTCCTTCCTCGCGGACGTCCACGGTCGTGTTCGGGTCCGTCAGCTCGACGAGCACCTGGCCCGCACCATCAGAACCACGCCGAAAATCGATATCGCTGATCGATCGACTGCCTGCAGCGGCAGCAGCAGGATCAGCTGCGCTGACGGGCTGGGCGGCGAAAGTCGGTTGCGCCGCAGCCGTAGCGCCGACCTCGATATAGACGCTGTCGCCCTCGACCCGCGTCGTATAAGGGGCCATCGAGTTCATGTTGAGCACCACGCGAGTGCGGCCATTGCCTTCGGCGCTGAGCACCGTGCTGACGGGGCCCATGTTGATGTCCTGGCGGCGCGCGTCGACAGCGAGTGCCGTGCCCGGCAGGTCGACCGCGATACGGGCGGGATCCTCGATGGTAAAGCTCATCGGCTCCGGCGCCGCCGAGTTCATCCGCAGCCGGAACTGCAAGCCCTGACCTGGCAACGGTTGAACCTCGATCGATTCCAGCTGCCGCGCTTCCTGCGCGTGGGTCGCCGGGCCCGCCAGGCTCAGTCCGAGCAGCAGGCCAACACCGAGCCGGGACAAGGCTCGAGTAGTGGACTTCCCTAGATTGATGGGCCCTGACTTGAACATGCGGTCTACTCCCTTAATAAATCCGTTCTGGCGCTAATCACTCAAGCCGATGCTGGCCGGGCGCTCGTAATAACCGCCAAGCCCGTCGGCAATGATTTCCACCAATTGAATTTGCGACTCCGAGATATCCGTGATTCGGCCATAGTTCTGGCCCATGTGATTCCCGACGGTGACTCGGTGCACGAGCCCCTGCGAGTCCTGCACCAGGCCGAAGGCGCCGGTGGAGTTGCTCAACGTGCCTACCATGGTCAGGGCGTCGAGCGGCTCTCCTTCCAGATACTCGCGCGGACGATCCATATCCGGGCCGACGCCCGTGTCCGTCGGTACGCTCTGCGGTGCATCAGGTATGAATGGTGATCGCCGGCCGCCAGCCTCGTAGACGTAGCTCGGCGCGGGGTTGATCTCCGGCAACGGCTCGATCTCTCCGCCTGGGCGCGCCTTCACCTCGTCGATCCAGGCCTGAAGCTCCCGGTGATCTGCACCACAAGCGGAGAGGCCGATCAATGCGAAGCTCAGGGTCGCGAACATTCTCACTCTGGGCATCATCTCTACGGTGACTCCTCGTCCAGATAGCGATAGGTCTTTCCGGTGACGTCGAGCTGGAGCTCTTCGTCGCCGTCGATTGAAACCGGCGTGACCCTGATGTCG
>DATCZB010000046.1:0-4212 GCA_036526155.1 Gammaproteobacteria bacterium | reverse complement strand
TAGATCATGCCGCGATGGGCCGGGGTCTCGACGTTGCCCTCGGCGAAGTGATGAATGTCCGTATGCACGTAGTCCTCGAAGGCCACGCTCGCCGCATCGCAGAGCGCGAGCGGCGTGTCCTGCACCGGGCCGATGATCGGGCGCCAGAGATTCACGAGCGCGAACTCGTGATCGGCCAGGTCCTGGCGTCCGGCCGCCTCGAGGATCGCGTCCTTGCGCACGGGGCCCGACTCTACCGTGTAGTCGTTGTGCGCCTGGGCGACGGGCTCGCGCACGCCCGGCTCGCCGCGCGCCGAGCGCACGGCGCTGCGGACGTTGTGATCGAAGACGATGACCTCCTCGGCGCCGAGCAGCCCTTTGAGCACCTGCGCCACCTCGGGGTAATAGCGCTCGCGGACCGCGTCGGCGTTATAGAAGTCGTTGAATGACGATACGTGCGTGTGCAGCTCGAAGCCCTGCACGTCGAGGCTGAGGTGATCGGCTGCCTCGCGCATGTCGCGAATCGGCATCGGCACCGAAAACGTCTCGGGCTGCACGGTCTCGAGACCGCTGCTCACGGGGTAGACGCGCACCTCGGCCCGCTCGATCTCCGGCGGCAGGTAGCCGATCTCGCCGGTGACCTCCGGCAAGCCGGCCAGACGTGCGTCGGCTTCAGACAAGGACAGTGGCCCGGCGCAGAGCGATCAGGGCGGTGGTGCCGTCCGGCAGGGCGACGGGTTGAAGCCGTCGTCGTCGGCCTCGAGCCGGAAATGCGTGCTCGTGTAGAACGGCTGACTGAGGTAGGCCGGATCGTCGACGACCGTCGTCACGAGCAGCCAGACGTCGCCATTCGGATGCGTCGGCAGGCGATTGATGTACTCCGTGATCGCGGCGTCTTCGCTGTACGGCACGCCGTTCTTGCGCAGGTAACCTTCGCGGAACATCGTAGTCATGACTTCGAGCGAGCCGCCCTCGAAGATCGAGGCTGACGGCGGGGGTCCGCCGCGCTGGCCGCGACCGCCGCCACCGGCGGCAACCCCTTCGTCGCTGCCAACGGCGCCGGCGCCGCCGCGTGGCGCACCGGCAACCGCAGCACCGCCACGGCCCCCGCCGGGCGGGGTTCGCCAGACTGCCGTCGAATGCCCCTGCCAGGTTCTTTCATTCGAGCCGGGAAACGGCATATCGAAATGCAGCAGCCGGGTCTGGGTGCCGGCATCGAAGTCGATCCTTAGCGTCTCGCCGTCTTCCCAGGAGATGTTCAGACGGCCCGGCTGGCGCATGATGCCGCCGACGCCAAACGCCTTGCATTCGAGCCCGGCGGCGTTGTCCGCTTCGAGATCCCAGCCGTCGGCTGCGGCGCGGCCGGCGCCATTGAGCGGCACGCTCTCGTAGTCGCCGCGGCGCGGCGTCGCGATGCGATGGCGCCAGTCCTCGCTGACGACCGAGACCCAGGTGCCCGTCAGGTCGATGGGTGCTGCGTCGCGCGCGCTGGCCGGGCCCGGCGGCTGAGCGAGCGCCGCGTTGGCGGCAAGGCCGGTCGCAACCGTGAGGACGGCAAGTTTCCTGTACGCCATGTCAGTCCTCCAATGAGCGATAGACGGACTCGACGAACTGCTCTGTCGTCAGGGGTATCCGTTCATCGTGGTAACGAGCGCCATAGTCGAGCGCGGGCTCTGCCGCTTGCACCTGCCGGAGGCTCATGCCCTCGTCGATCATGCTCTGGACGCGGTCCCTGACGAACAGCACGAGGTCGCGATACGAGACGACATCGGCCTCGTCGCCGATCCGGCCATGCCCCGGGATCACGTAGGTGCCGCCCTCCTGCAGAAACGCAGGCACCGTGATTTCGAGCGCGGCGTTGAGGCCCTCGAGATACCCGTTCACACCGCCGGCATAGTCGAGATCGATGAGCGGGAAATGCGTCGTGACGAACAGATCGCCGGTCACGAGCACGTCGGAGCCGCGGAAGTAGACCATGATGTCGCCGTCGGTATGCGCCGACGGGACGTGATAGAGGAACACGGCCTCACCGTTGAAATAGAAATCCCGCTGCGACTCGAAAAAGGTATTGAGCGGCCACTCGGGCACCGGCCGGTCGGCGAGCGCCATCCGCGTCAGCACGTTCTCGTGCGAGACGATGGCCGCGGGATTGCCGTTGACGGTGATGCCGGCGGCGGACAGCACGGCGTTGGCGCCGGTGTGGTCGATATGCTCGTGGGTGTTGACGATCCAGCGGATGGGTTTGTCCGACAGCTCGCGGATCGCAGCCAGGACCTCGTCGCTCGTCTCGGGACCGCCGGTATCGACGATGAGGATGCCGTCGTCGCCGATCTGCACGGCGATGTTGGATGCGGCACCGGTCAGCAGGTAAACGTTACCCTGCACGTGATGGCTCTCGATCCGGCTTTCCTGCGCGCCAGCCGTCAACGCCACGAGACTCGCCGCGAAGGCAATCGGCCAGGCCCTGAACGCGCGCCTCATCGTGCCTGCTCTTCGATGAGTTCTTCGACCGTCTGCATGTATTCCGGATACATGGTCTCGGCACCGCCGAAGACGGCCTCGAACGGCAAACCGAACTTGTCGGAGTAGTCCTCGATGAACGGGTTCTCGCCCGGCAGGTAGTGCGGCACGTCGTTCTTGTCCATCGGCACTTCCATGACGTACTCGCAGTTGTACAGCCAGTTCTGGTTTTCGCGGTCCATGAGCACGAATTCCTGGCTGTTGACGTAGGGCTCCGACAGATACACCGGGTCCGTGATGATCATGACGTGCGAGAGCAGGTTGCCGCGCCGGATGTAGTGCTCGACGACCGTCGTCTCGTCGGAGCTCGGGATGCCGCTGCGGCGATAGAACTCTTTCTTTATATGCGTGGTATGGACGGTCAGGATGTCGCCGTTCCATTGCCCGGTGGAAAAGCCCATGTGCGTGTGCGGCGCATGCTCGGGCGGATGCTCGCGCCCGTCCATCCAGATGGTCCGCGACTGCATGTAGGTGCCGATGTACTGCCGGTAGGCAATGATCTGCTGGTTGGCCGGATTCTTTTCTTCCCAGAGCCGGAACTGCAGCGGGCCGCGGTAGATATGCGGCATGTTGTAGGGCTGGCACTGGTGCTCGAGCACGGCGACGCGGGTGACGTCGAAGGCGTCGGCGTAACGCCGCGCGGCGTCATTCATCGGCACGCCGGTGAAGTCGCCCTGCACGTCACCGGGAACGCGGTCCTCGAAATCCTCGTGATAGCGGCCGGACCATTCGCCGGAAATATTCAATTGCGCGAACGCAGCACCCGAGACACCCCAGGCGAGCAACGCGATGAAGCTGACGCCCGTGCCGCGGGCTGCGGCCCCGCGCCTCGATTCGCGGCTAATCATTGCGGCCGCGGTACTCGAAGCCATCCGCTGGCCGGTAGATCCTCGTGACGTTGATGCGATGGTCCTCCGGGTCGCGTCCCGGTTCGCCGGTCACCTGAATGACATCGCCCGGCCGGAGCGTCGCACGATCGACACCGATGCCGCTCAGCGTCGAGGGGCTCGACCACTCGACGGCCCAACGGTGCATCTCGCCGTCTGCATCGGGCGCCTGCACGTGAATGAACGAATGGGGATTACGGAACTGGAACTGCAGCACCGTGCCCTCGATCGTGATTTCCTGATCCTGGTGGTAAGTGGCAGCGAATGAATGGTGGGCCAGCGCCTGACCGACGGCGCCACCGCCGAGAATGGCCGCCATGACCAGCGTGCCTGTACGAACGGACATCAATTTCCCCTCCCGCATCGTTAGGCCTCGATTGTACCCAAAAAGCCGGGCTCTGGACCGGCTCAGCGCAATCCCAGGGCCAGGTTCGTATCGATCCGCCGGCGCAGCCGCTCGAGCGTCGCATCCGACCCGGTGAAAAGTGCTTCCGGGTAGCCAACCTTGGCAATCATGCTGCGGTGGATCGCCTGGTTGTCGTAGCGGTTCAGCCCGAGCCCGGCCAGGTATTGCAGCCTGAGATTGCGGTCGGTGTTGATCTCGGCGTCGCTGAGCCAGACCGCGAGATCGGCCGCGCTGCCGGCGTAGGTCGCAAACAGGTCAATGGCCGTATAGATGCCGACGTCGGCCAGTGACGCGGCAATCGCCTCGTTGGCCGGGTCGTCGAGCCGGGCCTGGACGGCGTCGACGTCGATCGGCGCATCGTCGAGCTGGCCGAACAGGACGAGATCGTAGCCGCGGCCGTTGATCGTGTTGGCGAACACG
>DATCZB010000045.1:0-3513 GCA_036526155.1 Gammaproteobacteria bacterium | reverse complement strand
TTCAGTCTAGCCACGCGTCAGCTCCGTGATCGTGGCGGAATGCTCGGGGAAGAGCTCGAGCAGCTCCGCGGCCGGCGGCATTTCGAAGTCCTCATAGTCGAAACCGGGTGCGACGGAGCACCCGCCAAGCGCCCAGTCCGCGCCCGGGGCCAGCCGCGCCGACTGCCAGCTGCCGGCCGGGATCATCGTCGTCGGCTCGCCCTGCATCAGGTCGGTGGTCAGCTCGCGTCGCTCGAGCCCGCCGTCGGCGTCGATGACGAAAATCTCGAGCGGTCCTCCGGCATAGAGGTGCCAGACTTCGTCGCTCCAGCGGACCCGATGGAAGGCCGAGAAGTCGGCTCCCGAGAGCAGGAAATAGATCAGCGTCCCCGCGGAGCGCTCGGGTGCGACACCCTGCGGCACGGCGGGATGGTCGAGCCTCATGGTCGAGCGATACACCTCGCGAAAGTATCCGCCTTCAGGGTGGGGGACGAGATTGAAGCGCTCGACGATGCGTTTTACTGCGTCGTCCATGTTTCAGTGCAAATTTCTGGCACCGAGGATTATGCGTTAAGCCGGAACCGAGTTACAGTCGGAGCAGGTTAACCGTATGCGCAAGATCATCCGAGTTTCGATCGCGCTGGCCGCCACGTCGGTATCGGCGTTCGTGCTCCTGCTCGCGTTCTCAATCTACGGCTTCAGCGCCCTGACCGACGAGACGCTGATCGCCGAGATCGAGTTCGAGCGTTCGGGCGAGCAGAGCTATCTGGCCTACCTGCGCACGGGAGACTTTTGCGCGGATGAGATTTTTGCCGTGCTCGGCGACCAGTGGCGGCTCGACGCCCAGTTCCTCAAGTGGCACTACTGGGCATCATTGCTCGGGCTCAAGTCGCACTACCGGCTCGAGCGCCTCGAGGGCCGCTATCGCGACGCCGCCGAGCAGAACCTCAAGCCGACGCTCGCGCATGCGCTCGCGCCGCCCAGCGCGATCGACATCGGCAAGCTGTCGGGAAGGCTCGGCCGGCTCAATTTCCTTGCTGATGCGAGCTACGGCAGCTCGACCTATCACGATATCGATACCGGCCTGACCTATCTGGTCTACAAGTCGCCGACGGCCATCTTCACGCGTTCGCGTCCCAAGCCAAACCCGCAGGCGCCCGGCGAGGTGCTGTCGGTCGAAGTGCGCCGCGGCTGCGGTGCGGCACCCGGCGCATTCAACCGCCTCGCAAAGTGGGTCAATCGCACCGTTGATCCGGTACACTGATTCCGATCCAGTCAAACTCAATCAGGGGGTTATGAGTATGAAGACGAAGCTGGGACTGGCTGTCACGGCTCTCGCCGGCGCGATGGCCTGGTCGTTTGTGCATGCGCAGGACGACAGCATGAGCTTTTTCCTGACCAGCGAAGGCCCGGGCGACGGCGCGAATCTCGGCGGGCTCGAGGGGGCGGATGCCCACTGCCAGAGTCTGGCCGAAGCCGTGGGCGCCGGCGACAAGACCTGGCGGGCCTATCTGAGCGCCAGTGCCGACGGTGGTCAGGGAACCGTCAACGCCCGCGACCGGATCGGCGACGGCCCGTGGTTCAATTTCAATGGCGTTCAGGTCGCCGCCGACGTCGATGATCTGCACAGCGACAACAACCGGCTCGGAAAAGAAGGCTCACTCAGCGAGCTCGGCAATCAGATCAACGGCCGCGGCGATTCGCCGAATATGCACGACATTCTGACGGGCTCGGATCTCGATGGGCGCGCAATCACGGGCGCCGACGACAGCACCTGCTCGAACTGGACCAGCAACGGCGACGGCAGCGCGATGGTCGGGCATCACGACAAGCAGGGTGGCGGCGCCAACCCGACGTCGTGGAACAGCGCCCATGGGTCGCGTGGCTGCAGTCAGGAGAATCTGCAGGGAACGGGCGGCAACGGCCTGTTCTACTGCTTCGCGATCGACTAGCGTCAGGTCATGTGAATGGTCTTGGTGACGAGGCAGGCTTCGAGTCCCTCGGAGCCGTCCTCGGAGCCATGACCACTTTGCTTGACGCCCTGGAACGGCGCGTCCGAGGCGCCGACGCGAGCCGTATTGATGCCGACCATGCCGCTCTCGAGCGCGTCGGCAATCCGGTTCGCCTGGCGGCCGTTTTCCGTGAACGCGAACGCCGCCAGTCCGTAGGGCAGCCGGTTGGCCTGCTCGACGGCTTCGTCGAAGGTGTCGAAGGGCCTCGCGAGGATCACGGGGCCGAAGGGTTCCTCGTTCATGGCGCGCGTCCCGACGGGGACGTCCGCGAGAACCGTTGGCCGATAGAAAAATCCGTCGCCATCGATTCGCTCGCCGCCCGTGACGACGCTGGCGCCGTCGGCAACGGCCTCGCCAATCATCGACTCGACGCTCGTCGGGCGCCGCGGGTTCGCCATCGGCCCCATCTCGGCACCCTCGGCGAGACCGTCACTGACGTTGACCCTGGCCGAGCGATCCGCGATGGCTTTGACGAAGCGCTCGTAGATGCCGGCCTGAATATAGAAGCGGGTCGGTGAGACGCAGACCTGGCCCGCATTGCGAAACTTGGCTGCCGCCAGCGTCTCGACGGTCGTTTCCAGATCGCAGTCGTCGAACACGATGACGGGCGCGTGGCCGCCTAGCTCGAGCGTCATCTTCTTGACCGTGTCGGCGGAGAGCCGCATCAACTGGCGGCCGACGGCCGTCGAGCCCGTGAAGCTCAGCTTGCGGATGATGGGCGAGGCCAGCAGGTGGCGCGAAATCTCATCGGGGACGCCGAAGACGAGCTGGGCCACATTGGCCGGCAGACCGGCGTCGAGCAGCGCTTCGAGCACGGCAACGGCTGAGGCCGGTGTCTCCTCGGCCGGCTTCAGTATGACCGAGCAGCCGGTGGCAATCGGCGCGCCAAGCTTGCGCACGGGGTTGTGCACCGGAAAGTTCCAGGGCGAGAACGCCGCGACCGGGCCGACGGGCTCCCTGGTGACGAGCGTGCGCTTGCCCGGGGGGCGCATCAGCACGCGCCCGTAAATCCTGACGGCTTCGCCGGCATAGAAATCGAACAGCCCGGCAGCGGCCAGTGTTTCCTGCCGCGCCTCGATGAGCGTCTTGCCTTCCTCGAGCGTTGCGTTGCGCGCGATGGTCTCGACGCGCTCGCGCAGCAAACGAGCGGCGCCGGTGAGGACGGCGGCGCGCTCGCTGGGATCGGCTTGCCGCCAGAGCCGGAAGCCGCTGTCAGCGGTTTCGAGCGCCCGGTCGAGATCGGCGGAATCGACGACGGGCAGGTCGCCAAGCGACTTGCCCGTCGCGGGATTCAGGACCTCCTGCGTCCGACGGTCCCCGACGCCGAGCCACTCACCACCAACATAAGCTTTAAGCGTTGGATAGGTGGCTTCGGTCGGCGTCGAGTCGATCACTACGCGGATTCAGGCCAGACGAAGTCCGGTCTCAGGCCCTCGTGCACCGGCCGCCCGTCGTCAGGTTGCGGCGCGCCGGATGCCGGGTCATAGAAGGCGTGGTAAGTCGCGGGCAGCGCTGAAGCGTC
>DATCZB010000044.1:0-8802 GCA_036526155.1 Gammaproteobacteria bacterium | reverse complement strand
CCCCCATGACGATCAGATCGACGCTGTCGTCGGTCACGAGGTGCTCCAGATCCTTGACCGGATCACCTTCGATGAGCCGCGTCGCCTCCGGGTCTAGCCCGGCCTCGGTCGCCAGTTTATTCAGTGCCTGCTGCCGCGACTTCTCCAGCGCGCGCTCCGCGTCATTCAGCGGCACGCGTTCCTGATCCTCCGCCCTCGCCCCATAGCGCGACAGCGGTACGAAGCAATGAACGAGATCGAGCTTCGCGCCCGCCCGCTCGCTCGCCGCCGTAGCGGTTGCAACGATCGCCTGATCGAGATCCGCAGGCTTGGCGTGGGCATGGACCGGATCGACTGCGGCCACGACCTTGCGATACGGCTGCTCGGCCGGACCATTGATGACCAGTATTGGCACTGGGCACTCGGCGACGAAACGCCAGTCGCGCGATCCGAAATGACGCTCGCGACCGAGGCCGAAAGACAGGATGATGCAGTCGGCACCAAACTCGAAGGCTTCGCGCCGAATGGCATCGCCGCGAGGCCAGTCCCAGACGGCCTTCGAAACGACTTCGATGCCCTCGCTTTCGAGCAGCCGGACGTAGGCCTTGGCCTTCGCCCCCTGCTCATCGACGAGCCGCTGCCGCAGCGACTCGTAGATCTCGGAGTTGCCGAGGTAGCCATCGAGATTGGGCTCGTGAACGATGGTCAGGATCTCGACGACGGTCGAATCGTCGGCAAGCTCAATGAGCCTCGAAATGGCGGCGTCCGTCTCGGGCTTGAGACCTGCAACGAGGAGTATCTTGTTCATCTGCGGTTGATCCGATGCCAGCTGCGCGTCGGCGACCTGCGCTGTCGCCAGCCGTAATAAGGGTGCCGAGCGAGTAGTTTCTTGTCGCGAAACGGGAAGATCAAGAGCATGCCGGCAACGAAGCCGCCGACATGCGCCCAGAATGCCGTGCCACCGCCCTGGCCCCCTTGCGAGAGGACGCCGCTCAGAAGCTGGATCAGCAGCCAATAGGCCAGCATGAAGGCCGCGGGAACCGCCAGCGTAGTAACGAAAAACCCGAGAAAAATAAGCATATGCACGTGAACTCTGGGGTACAGCACGATGTATGCGCCCATGACCCCGCCGATCGCGCCGGATGCCCCGACCATCGGCACGGCCGAGTCCGGGTTGCTCGCCACCTGAAACGCGACGGCAGCGAGGCCGCAGAGCAGGTAGAAGATAACGAACCGCAAAGTGCCCATCGCGTCTTCGACGTTGTTGCCGAAGATCCAGAGGAACCACATGTTGCCGATGATGTGCATCCAGCCCCCGTGCATGAACATCGACGTCAGCGAGCGGTGCCAGTCCGGGCCGCTGCCGAGGACACACTCGAGCCCGCTGCCGAGCGGCACGGCCGCATCCGCGGGCAGTACCTGCAGCAGCTGAGCCGGCACCAGACCGTAAGCGCAAATCGAGCTTGCCAGCGGCGGCGTGGTCCCGAGCCCCTGCACGAAGATCCATACGATCGTGTTGAGCCCGATGATGACGTAAGTCGCGTAGGGAACGAGGTATTGCGGATTGTCGTCGCGAATCGGGAACATCTGTCGACGAGGGTACTGGTTGCGCCAGCCGCCGCGCAAACTGCTACATTCGCGGCATGAAGGCCATGCAGCTGACGAGGATCGGGCCGATGCATCCTGATCGCGATCCACTCGAGCTCGTCGACCTGCCCGAGCCCGAGCCGGGACCCGGTGAGATTCGCATCCGGCTCTCGGCTTGCGGCGTGTGCCATACCGAGCTCGACGAGATCGAGGGCAGGACGGCACCGCCCACGCTGCCGGTGGTGCCCGGTCACGAGGCCGTCGGTTACGTCGACGCGCTCGGGCCGCATGCCGGCCGCCACGCCCTCGGTGATCGCGTCGGCGTCGGCTGGATCCATGAATCCTCGGGCGGCGACTCGGAGAATCTCAGCACGGCATTCCGCGCCACGGGCCGGGACGCCGATGGCGGCTACGCCGAGCTCATGACGGTGCCTGAGGCCTACGCTTTCGCGCTGCCGGATGGCTTCAGCGACGTCGAGGCCGCGCCGCTGCTGTGCGCGGGCGCCGTCGGTTATCGCGCGCTGAAACTCACGGGATTACGCGATGGCGAGGCGCTCGGGCTGACAGGCTTCGGCGGTTCGGCCCATCTGGTGCTGCAGCTCGTCCGGCACCACTATCCGCGGAGCCCCACGGCCGTTTTTGCGCGCGACACGGCTCAGCAGGAGCTCGCGCTCAGGCTCGGCGCGGATTGGGCCGGCGGGACCACGGACCGCGCACCGATGGGACTCGATGCGATCATCGACACGACGCCGGCCTGGCTGCCTGTCGTCGAGGCCCTGGCAAATCTCAAGCCCGGCGGGCGGCTCGTCATCAACGCAATCCGCAAGGAAGACACCGACAAGGATGCCTTGCTGGCCATTCGCTACGAAACCCACCTGTGGCAGGAAAAACGGATCCAGAGCGTGGCCAACGTGACTGCGGCGGACATCGCCGGGTTTCTGCCGCTCGCGGCCGCCGTGCCGCTCAGGCCCGAACTCGAGACCTATCGCTTCGCGGACGCAAACCGGGCACTGCTGGATTTGCGTTTCGCCCCGATACGCGGCGCCAAGGTCCTCGTTTTCGGAGACGAGCCAGACTGACGCGCGTCAGCCCACGCAATCCGAGCCGGCAAGCGTTGTGGCCGCTCGACCGAGGGGCGACAATGCGCGCTCTCTCGTCGATCCACTGTTCGGGGGGACTGCATAGATGGCAACGCTGACCGGGCTCGACTGGGCCGTCGTGGCGGGTTATTTCCTGCTGCTCGTCGTCATCGTGGTTTCCGTCACGCGCCGTCAGGCAACCACGACCGATTACTTTCTGGCCGGACGCAATGTCGGGTTCTTCGCAATCGGCGCCTCGATCTTCGCCTCGAATATCGGCTCGGAGCACGTGGTCGGTCTCGCCGGCCCGGGCGCTTCGACGGGTCTTGCGATGGCGCACTACGAACTGCACGCCTGGATCGTCGTCCTGCTCGCGTGGTTGTTCGTGCCGTTCTACTACCAGTCCAAAGTGTTCACGATGCCGGAGTTTCTCGAGCAGCGCTTCGGCCCGAGACCGCGCTGGATTCTGTCGACGGTGTCGCTTGCGGCGTATGTGCTGACCAAGGTCTCGGTGACGATCTATGCCGGCGCGATCGTTTTCAGCACGCTGCTGCCCGACACTTTCGGCGGCCCGCAGAACGCGTTCTGGTTCGGCGCCGTGGCAACCGTGGTGCTGACCGGTCTGTATACCGTGACCGGCGGCCTGCGCGCCGTGCTGTACACCGACGCGGCGCAGGCCTTCATTCTGATGATCGGTTCGATCGCCATCACCTGGTACGGGCTCGACCTGCTCGGCGGCTGGTCCGAGCTGCGCGACTTCACGGCGGAGAACGTCGCCCAGTACGCGCTCTGGCGACCGCTGTCCGATCCCGAGTTCCCGTGGCTCGGCATACTCATCGCCTCGCCGATCGTCGGCATCTGGTACTGGTGCACGGATCAATACATCGTGCAGCGCACGCTTGCCGCGAAAGACCTCAGGACTGCCCGGCGCGGGGCGCTCTGGGGCGCGTTTCTGAAGATCTGGCCCATTCTGATCTTTCTGATTCCGGGCCTCATCGGGGCGGCGCTCAATGCGCGCGGACTGATCGCGATTCCGACCGATTCGGCCGGTGGGCTCAACGGCGACCAGGTCTTTCCGACGCTCGTCACTGCGCTGTTACCGGAAGGTCTGCGCGGCCTCGTCGTCGCCGGCCTCATGGCCGCGCTCATGAGTTCGCTGTCGTCGCTGTTCAACTCGACGGCAACCCTGTTCACGGTCGATATCTACGAGAAGCTGCGCCCGGGCGCGTCGGAGCGCCAATATGTTCAGGTCGGCCGGCTCGCGACGGTCGTGGTCGTGGGGCTCGGGCTGCTCTGGATCCCGATCATGCCGCGCATCTCCGAAGGCGGACTCTATCAATACCTGCAGAATGTTCAGAGCTATCTCGCGCCGCCCATCACGGCCGTGTTTCTCCTCGGAATATTCAACGATCGCATCAACAATCGCGGCGCGGTCTGGGGACTCGGGCTCGGTTTCGTGCTCGGCATGAGCAAGCTCGTGCTGCAGAGCCTGTTCGGCGAGGGCAAGATCGAGTCGCCGGCGTTGCTCGCCGCGATAGGCGACATGAACTTCCTCTACTTTTCTGGCGTGCTGTTCCTGATCTCGGTCAGCGTGATCATTCTGGCTTCGCTTTCAGGCGCGCCGCCCGATCGTGAACAGATCAAGGGGCTCACCTTCTCGTCACTGGATCGGGCGTCCGTTCGCGCGAGCTGGGACGGCAAGGACGTTGCGGCCACGGCAATCGTGCTCGGCCTCGTGACGGTGCTGTATGTTTACTTCTCATTCTGGGTTGGATAACGCCGATGAAAAACACCAACACCGTAGCCGTTGCCGCATCACCGGCACGCGTGTTCAAGCTGCTCAACGACAGTGAGAGCCTCAAGCAGTGGATCCCGAACCTGATCGAGGACGAAGTCACCGAGCGCACCGACGCAGGTGTCGGCATGAGGTTCCGCCAGGTCTATTTGCAGAACGGCCGAAAAATGCCAATGGAAGGCGAGGTCATTGCGTATCGAAAGGACAAGTATCTCGCCTGCGAGATTCGCGGCGACTCGTTCGACCTCATTGTCGATTACTCGCTCGAACCGCAGGGTGACGGGACCTTGCTGACACAGAATTCGGAGATCCTGTTCAGGAGCACACCGATGAAAATCATGAGCGTGCTCGTCAAGCCGCTGATCAGAAAAGCGATGAACAAGCAGGAAGTCGAGCAGTTCTCGAAGCTGAAGGCGCTCGCCGAAGCCTGAGTGCCGGTTCCCGACGCCGGCACGCAGCGCCGGGAACCAAACCCAAGCCTCGAAATGGGACGAACGGCGCTCCTTACGGTGCGGCGATCGTCGCCGGATCCCAGTGCTCGTCGGCCTTGCCGTCGACGAAGCGCCAGGTGTCGAACCAGGTCGTGTAGTACGTCTCACCCGGGTTACGCGGGTCCGGATACTGCCGCGGCATGATGACCGTGACGAGATCGTCCTCCGCCATGACCGCGACGACTTCGGTCGTCAGCTCGCCGCAGTTCTCGTTCGGCTCCCGGCCCATGACTTCGGTGAAGTAGAAAATAACACCGGCCAGGCCCGACTCGGCATTCGGGTTGTGCTGAATGTAACGGTCGGTGATCCATTCGCTGGCGCGATCCCACTGATTGCACTGCAAAAGCTCGCGCATGATGCGCAGCGCCGCCTGCTTGTTTCGATGCAGCGCCGGATCATCGTCCACGAACAGCGACTCCGGATCGTCTACGCCAATGACCGGTTCCTGCGCTGCCAGCGGCAGGCTGCATGCCATCGCAAGACCGAGAACGGTAAGGATTCTGGTTTTCATCTGATTCCCCTGTTGTTATACGAGTGCTTCCGAAATTCTTGTGGCCCGGGTTTGCTGCCGCGCTGAATTCTCAGCGAGCCATGAGCGCGGTCAGCGGCTCGTCAACGGCTTCCGCCCAGCGCCGATAGCCTTCGGGCCCTGGATGCAGTCCGTCACTCATGACCTCGGCAGGAATGTTGCCCTGGTCATCCAGGAACACGTCACCAATGTCGAGATAGTGCACCTTGTCCCCGTCGTGCAGCCGCGAGATGCTCGAGTTGATGGCTGCGATCGTGTCGCGCACCGGCGCATCCGCAGCGCCGCGCGGAAAAATCCCGAGCAGCAGCAGCTTCGCGTCGGGAAAGCTCTGCTTGAGCTGCAGCACCACGGCCCCGACGCCCTCGGCGATCTCTGCCGCGTTGTTGGCTCGCGTGTTGTTGGTGCCGATCATCAGCATCACGGCCCGCGGGCTGAAACCCTCACCCTCCCCGTTCTGCAGACGATAGAGCACGCCCTGCGTGGTATCGCCGGCAATGCCGAAGTTGGCAATGTTCCAGTGACCGAAGTACTCGTCGAGCACCGCCTTGCCCGCGAACGGACCATCTTCGTTGCGCCAGAAATCGGTGATGGAGTCACCCATCAGCAAAAGCTCGGCCTCACCCGCACGCGCGACCTCGAGATTCTGCTCATGCTTGACGCTGAAGACAGGCCGTAGATTCGGCACGATGGCCGTATTGACCGGCGCTTCGACCTCGAGCATCCGCGGGTAGCGCTCGAGCATGGCGCGGTCCGCCGCGCTGAGAGTGCTCGTGAACTCGTCGAAGAGCTCGCGGGCCCGAGCCAGCTCTGCTTCACCCGGCCGTGGCATGCTGACGACGTCCGGCACTTCAACCTCGCCGGTCCGGTTGAACGGTCCGCGCGGTTGCGAGAAAGCGGTTGCGGTGACACATACCGCGAGCACAGCGAATGAGATGACACGGGCGCGACGGCTGGAGGTCCTGAAGGTATGGGTCATTCTTGTTTTTCCCCTGGAGCAAGATCCGGCTGGCGGCTAGCCTAGCCCGGCGCGTAGCGATTGTCGATCTGCATATAGAACCCGAGCGGGCGCGACGGCGGCAGCACGCCGGCAGGCAGCGGCAAGCCCGAAACGGCTCGAAAAAACGCGATGCATGCATCGCGCCATCAGCGGGCTTCGCGCAGCTGCACTTCGAGCAGCTGGGCCGTCTTGGCGAAGCGCTCGGGATCCACGTGCGACTCCAGCACCGACCAGCGGCGCTGCATCTCCTCGACCTGGGTTACGCCGAGATCGTAGCGCCGCACGAGCGCATCCCAGAGCGTGTCCCCATTATCGAGCTCCCAGGACCAGGGCAGGTGATGGAACCAGAGCAGACAGTCTTCACCGACGCGATCGCGATCGGCGAACTGGCCGGCATAACCCCGCTCGACAGAGCGATCCAGATTATCCTAATGATTCAATAACCTGTAAGCGATTCCTAGCTCGGATTCGAGATCGAGGCGCTCGGGGCTGCCGCCCGTTGCCAGATGGCGCAGCAAGGCGAATGCCCCGTACAGCTGGGCGACCTCGCTGTTGCCGGCAATGGCCGTGACCTCGAATCCGTCGATGCGCGCGCCGACGCGCGGAGCACCTTATTCGCGGGGCTCGATCCTGAGCACGGCACCCCGGGTCTCGGCGGTCAGCACGTAGAGCAGGCCGTCCGGCCCTTCGCGGACGTCGCGAACCCTTTGGCCCAGCCCGAGCAGCAGAGGCTCGCGCCGTATCTCCTCCCAGTTCTCGTTGAACTGGATCCGTTCCACGCGACCCGTACGCGGTGTCTCGCCGTAGCGCAGTCCGCCGACGAAGGCATTTCGCTCCCAGCCCGTGAAGACGCGACCCGAATAAAAGGTCATCCCGGTCACGGCGATCGAGGGGACCCAGACGACCGCGGGCTGCACCGTGCCCTCGAGATACGTGCTCTCGGAAACCACGGGGCCTGGATAGGTTCGGCCGTGGCTGACATAGGGCCAGCCGTAGTTGGCGCCGGCCTCGAGCACGTTGATCTCGTCACCGCCGTGCGGGCCCTGCTCCGTCACCCAGAGATCGTTGGTCCAGGGGTTCAGGGTCATCGAGTGGCCGTTGCGATGCCCCGTGGTGTAGATCGCCGGCAGCCATTCTGGATCGCCGGCGAACGGGTTGTCGTCGGGGATCCGGCCGTCATCGTGGAGCCGGATCGTCGTCCCGGCATAGTCGTCGGGGCGCTGCGAGCGAAGGACTGCCTCACCGGTACCCCCCGCGCTGATCGACATGTGCAGCATGCCGTCGGCGGCAAAACCAATTCGCGACGACTCGGTGCCCGTGGCACCGGACTCGAAGATCACCTCGAAGTCGTCGAGGCCAGAGCCGTTCCAGACGCCCCGCCCGAGCACGGTCTCGCCGAAATTGTCGTCGACGGGCCGATGATACGAGAGGTAAACCCATCGGTTCTGCTCGAAGTCCGGGTGCAGCACGACATCCATCAGACCCTGCAGGCCGCCGGCCCGAACCGCGGGCACGCCAGCCACCGGCTGATCCCGCAACACGCCGTCCCGGATGATTCGCAAGCTGCCACCCCGTTCGGTCACGAGCATGGCGCCGTCGGGAAGGAAAGCGATCGACCACGGCTGGCGCAGCCCTCGCGCTATGACGGCAACCTGAAGCTCACGATGCTCGGGGACCGCGGACTCGATGAGTATCGGGCCTTCGGGGAGATCAGGCGCCGACCACTGGATCCCGGGCGGTATGGTCGACGTCGTCGCCGGAATGCTCTCCAGGTCGAGCGGCGGCAGCTCCGGTGTCTGGGCACAAGCCGCGGCTGCCGCGGCCGACGTTGTAAGCGCTAACACTATTCTTTTCATAACAAACCCCGTTCTGCACGCGAGCTCGAGATGAAGTCGCGTATGGTCCGATTGTCCTCGTGGCAGGCGTACTCGTAAAACCGGTAGTCCGGATCGAGCTTCCACGGATACGCCGCCTTCCATGACCCGGTCAGGACGATCGGGTCCTCCACTGTAATTTCGTAATCGAGTGACTCCGGACCCGTGCGCGTCAGGCGCTCGACGATTCGAAGCTCCGAGCTCGTCGGAATCGGTTTCGAACCGGGCCCGACGATGATCATCGGCGACTCGGCGTTGAAGTTGGCCGTCTCGATCACGAGCGTATCGCCGTCCCAGTGCCCCCTGGACTCGCCGAGCCACTGCGTGATCGCCGAATCGAGCGGCGGGCGGCCGTCGACCGGAACGATGCGCGTCTCATGCACCAGCTCGAGCCGGATGATCACGTAGCCGGGTGACTGCCGGATCTCGATGCCGCTGTTGTACATGAAGGTAAACATCGATGCCGGCAGC
>DATCZB010000043.1:0-3775 GCA_036526155.1 Gammaproteobacteria bacterium | reverse complement strand
GATGCTCCTGCGCCGCCATGCCGGAGTGCAGGAACGCCTGCGCGGCGGTATAAACATGCTCGAGCACGCGCATCCTGTGCTGCACCGAAGCCGGCAGCTCGGACTCGGGACGCGCCTCGAGCATATGCCCGATCAGATCGGTCGTGGTGACGATTCCAACGAGCCTGTCATCATTATCGACCACGGGCAGCGCATGGAACCCGCCTGCTGAAAGCTGCCTGGCCGCATCGCCGACCGTCGCGCGATCACTCACGGTCATCAGACCTTTGGTCATCAGGCCTTCGATCGTGTAGTGCGCATCGACGAAGTCGAGCCACTCGGCGCCCTCGCCGGCGCTCGACACGAAATCCAGCTCGAGCAGATCCGTTGTCGAGAGGAGACCGACGAGCCTGCCCTTCGACACGATCGGCAGATGGTGAAAACTGCCCCCGATCAGAATCCGCAGCGCATCGCTGACTTTCTGGTCGACATTCAGGCTGACCGGCTCACGCGTGATGATCTGGACGATTGGCGTACCTAAAGGCATCAGACTACTCCCGCTTGGAGCCTTTGCGCCTGGATCGGGTTGGCGCGTTCTTGGCGACAAATCGATGGCCCTCGACGAGCTTGCGCAGATCGAATGCGCTCAACTCGAGCATCATTATGCCTTCTCGGCACGACCGGACCGAACTACGGCAATTACAGATACCGATTACGATCGTTGCAGCCGGGAACGCGCCAGGAGCGCATGATCGGCCAGGATTTCGCCCGGCGCCCCGTCAGCGACAACCCGGCCCTTGTCGACCACCACGATTCGCGTCGCGAGCCGGGAGGCAAAACTCATGTCGTGCGTCACGATCACGAAGGTGTAGCCGAGGTCGCGATTCAGGCGGCGAACCAGGCCCTCGAACCGCCCGGCCGCTGCCGGATCGAGATTGGTGTGCGGCTCATCGAGCAGCAGCAAGGGCGGGCGCATTGCCAGCAGACCGGCGAGCCCGATTCGCTTGAGCTCGCCGTAACTCAGGCGGTGGATCGGCCGGTCGCTCAGGTGCCCGACCTCCGTCAACTCGGCCGCGGTCGAAACGACGCGATCGATCTCGTCCGGATCGAGCCCCATGTTGCGCGGACCAAATGCGATGTCCTCGGCAACGGTCGGGCAGAAGATCTGATCATCCGGGTCCTGGAACAGGAGCCCGACGTAGTTGTAGGCCTGGTTACGCGCCTGCCGGTCGAGCAGCTCGCCGCTAAGCCAGATCTCGCCGGCCTGGGGCGCGCGGATGCCCGCGAACAGCGTCAGCAGCGTCGACTTGCCCGAGCCGTTCGCGCCGCAAAGAAACACGATCTCGCCCTTGCCTACCGAAAGCGTCAGGTCGTCGATCTCGCGCTGGCCGTCGCGGACATAGGAGAACGCCACGCCTCTGGCCTCCAGCATCGGGCCATCGCCGTTCGGCGCGCGCGCGGAAAGACAACTGAAGTCACCGCCAGCTGTGATCCGCACCGGACGCGGTGCATGCGGATTCGACATCAGGCTGCCGAGTGATTGCGCGTTCGCGCCGCGGCTGACCATCGCTTGCTGAATCGAGGTCGCACGATCGTAAGCGCGGATAAGGACCTGTGACAGGATCATGCCGGTTGCCTTGAGCCGCCCCATGAGGGAGCGAAACCCGCCCTTCGCCCGTGCCGTCGAGCTCATGCGATAGAACTGGTCGATGAGCAGGAAAGCATAGCGGTAGGCCATGCCGAGCGCTTCGACCAGAACGTCGGGTACGCGATACCAGCGCAACGCGCGCAGGATTCCGGCGAACGACGTCGAAAGAAACACCAGCGCCATCCACGACATGTCACTGGCGACGCGCGCCGCGGCCGAGAGGCCGAGCACGATGCCCTCGCTGTATATCGTCAGAAAGCCGACTCGGCCGATCTCGGTCGAACCGAAGCCAACCGAGAACCCGAGGAAAACGAGCAGCGTGGCCCAGGCCGGCGCGAGAAAGAACAGCATGAAGAGCCGCACCGGGATCGCCGACCAGGCAATCAGAACGAGAGCGGCGCCAAACAGGAGCGCCGACAGCCAGAGTTTCGCGATGACGACGTTGGCGGCGACGGCGGCGACGAGCAGCGCGAGCTTGATTCTCGGGTCCCAGCCGTGGACGCCGGCTTCGATCGCGCTCTCCTGATACTCCTGGATCATCAGATCCGTGCGCAGCGAAAATCCCTTGCCGCTCACGCGCCGTCCTTGTCGTCGCCCGAGCGCGCGTCGCGGCCCCAGATCTGGTTCCAGTAGCGGCCGACGACGAAGCCGCAGACCGCGCCGGCCCCGAGCAGCAGCAGATTCCAGAGTTCGCCCCAGGCCTCGGTATCGATAAACGGATCCCGCGCCGGACGACCGGCCTCCTCCGCCAGCGCTTCGTTGACGACCTCATCGAGCCCGCTGAACTCGGGCGTACCACCCTCCTGCGCCAGCGCGCCCGACCATGGCGCTGCCAGCAGGGCCGCAAGGACAACCAGAACGGCAGCCCGCGCGCGACAGCCCGAGCTAGCCATGTTTCGACGCCTTCCAGACACCCAGTTCCTCGAGCACATCGGGCCGTTGCCGCAACGCATGCCGCAGGGCGAAGCCGGTCACGAGCATCTCCGCGATGGCGATCGGTATCTGAATCGGCGCATAGGCAGCAAAGATGACGCCCAGATAATTGGCCAGAGAGTATTGCGCATCGGGCCCATTGGCGAGCGTCACGCCAAGGATTCCGCCGGACGCTGCATAGACCATGACGTCACCGATCAGGCCCGCCGCGCAGCCGGCGATGAAGATCGGCAAATTGAGCGCCTGGGCCAGCCGGAACGCTGCCCATGCGAACAGGCAGCCGAACAGGCCGAGCGCGATGACGTTGGCGCCCCAGGTCGCGAACCCGCCGTGGGCGAAGAACGCGGCCTGCAGCAACAGACTCAATCCGGTCAGGCCGATCGCAATCCGCGGCCCGAGCAGCACGGCGACGAGCGGCGTACCGCAGGGATGCGAAGTCGTTCCCGTAAATGCCGGCAGCGGAATCAGGGAAACGAAAAAAATGATCGCCGCACCCATGCCGAACAAGGGCCGTTTCTCGGGTAACTCGAGCGCGAATCGCCGCATCCGCGCCGCGCCGATGCCGATCAGCGCGATACCGGCCAGCGTGTAAAGGACTGCGGGCACGCCGACGATGATGCCCTCGGCGATGTGCATGGCCTGGGCGGGATGGCCCCAGAACAGCAGCAGCCCACCGATTGCGATTGGCCCCCGCAGGCGCGATCCGTGCGACATCAATTTCATCGCATTCAAGGCAATCCCGTCATCCCTGTGGGAACGGATGGTAGATGATCCCAAAAGCGGCAACAAAGCCGCCCGAAGCCAAGGATCACGGCCAGGAGCAGCGCACCGTTGCCTCTGACAGGCCGATCCATCACGAACAGAGCGAGCGAATTGTGCGACGTGCGCGCGGCTGACAGGCCTGTCTACGTTATGTAAAACTCGATGCATATCCAGTGTTCAAGCTGGTAGCGTCAGATTGGCTGCTGTATGTTCGACGGAGACTTTGGGTGTCGTTTATTCGGTCGCTAACAACAACCTAAAACATCGTTTAACCAGAAGGAGCCCACATGTCTTCTCGCTCGTCCCAAGGCCGTACCCTTCGGCCCATCGCCGCCGCTTGTGCGGCGCTTCTGTCGTCGACGCCTGTTTGGGCGGATATCGATCTCAACGCAAACGCCCACTTGGCGGGCTTTACGGACCAGCCCGAAAATTATCCCCCTTTGTCTTTTTCGT
>DATCZB010000042.1:0-10098 GCA_036526155.1 Gammaproteobacteria bacterium | reverse complement strand
GCCATAGCCATAGCCATAGCGATGTCCATATTGATGGCCCTAGCGATGGCCAAAGTCACGGCGATCCTGGCAGCGGTAACGAATACGAAGATGCCAGGGATGTTTCCTTGCTCGATCTTTCGCCCAAGCCAGGCAAGATCGAGCTCGCAGCGCTGCTTGGCGACGCCCTTTTCACCGTCGCACCGCTCGCACGCGCGCTTCAGAGCGCCGAGGTGGCGTATCCGGTTCTTAGTGGTCGCCATACGCGCTGGCGGCCGCCGCTGCGCGCACCTCCCCAACTCGCATAAATCACGTTGACTCTCGTTCGGCGGAGGCGCATTCATGCGCGTCTGTCGTCCAGTCTGCCGGCCGAGTCTGCCGGCGATCAGCACGGAGACGGGTTTCATGCTGAAGTTGTTTGCACGCGGCGTGGCTGCGTGCCTGATCTATATAGCGCTTGCGCCGCCTGGATTGTCTCAGGCTCCGGTGTCAGCTGGCGATCGCGCGATCGCACTGCCCGACGCGGTCGTCAGGGCGCTCGAGCGCAGTCCGTCGCTGCGGGCGCGCGGATTCGAGATTACGGCAGCCGAGGGCCGGCTCCTGCAATCGACGTTTCGGCCCTCGCCCGAAGTCAGCCTGCTCGTTCATGATGTGCTGGGAACGGGCGCCTACAACGGAGTGCAGAGTGCGGAAACGACGGCGTCGCTGAGCTGGATGTTCGAGCGCGGTCTGCGCGAACGGATCGTCGAGGTGGCGCGATCCCGTATCGACGTCAGCGCAGTTGAAGTCGAGATTGCGCAGCTCGACGTCGCGGCGCAAACAGCGCGGCTCTTTATAGACTGCGCGCTTTTTCAGGAGCGCTACCGGAACGCCGAATTCGGGCTGGAGCGGGCGCGGGATGCGGTCACCGCCGTGCGCCGGCGCGTCGAGACGAGTCGGGCTCGCGAAGCGGAGCTGGCGAGGGCCGAAGCGGAGCTGGCGCGAGCAGAGCTCAGGCTCGACGATTTCGCGCACGAGCTCTTGTCGGCGTATCACCGGTTGAGTGCGCAGTGGGGGCAGCCCGAGCCTGATTTCGATTCGGTCATGATGGATCTCGCGCAGACTCCCGTCGTGGAGCCATTCGATTCGCTGCTCGAGCGGGTCGCGCAGAATCCCGATCTCGCCCTGTATGTGTCTGAATCGCGGGTGGCCGAAGCGGAGCTCAGCCTGGCGCGAGCTCGCGCCCGCACGAGCTGGACAGTGTCTGGCGGTCTTCGCCGCAATGAGGCGAGTGACGACTGGGCGTTGATTGGTGGCGTGACGATTCCGTTGCGCATGGGCAATCAGAACCAGGGCGAGATTGCCGCGACCCGCGCCAATCTCGACCGGCTCGAGGCGGCAGCGGAGGCCGAGCGCGTGTATATCGAGACGGAGCTTTTCGTGCTCTATCAGGAGCTCGTTCACAACGTCGAGCTGGCAGAGGGTCTGGAGTCGGAAGTCGAGCCCCGAATCGAAGGTGCTCTCGCCGACACCCGCAGAGCTTACGAGCTCGGCAGCACGAGCTATCTCGAATTTCGCGCCGTGCAAACGGAGCTGCTGGAAGTGGCCTACGAGATTCTCGATGCCCAGGCCAACGCCCGGCGACTGGCGATCGAGATCGAACGACTGACCGGCGAATCCCTCGCCGTCGAACCCATGGCAGAGTGAGGCAAGCCATGAAGCAACTAAACAACGCAATCCTTATTTATTCAGCCGTAGTCGGGCTCAGCGCATGCGGGCCGGGGGTTGACCAGCCGGTTACGGATGCAATCGAAGCCGAGGCTGAAGAGCGCGGCCCGAACAACGGCCGGATGCTCCGTGACGACGGGTTCGCCGTCGAGCTTGCGATCTTCGAGGCCGGCGTGCCGCCCGAGTTCAGGGCCTGGGTCACGCGGGATGGCCAGCCCGTCAACGCAGCCGCCGTAGACCTTCGGGTGACGCTGACGCGTCTCGGTGGCGTCGACGAGATCGGCTTCGAGCCGCAGGGCAACTATCTGCGCGGCGACCTCGTCGTCTATGAGCCGCATTCGTTCCTGGTGACGGTCGACGCGGGATACCAGGCGCGTGACCATCGCTGGGAGTACGAGAGCTTCGAAGGCAGGACGCGCATCGCTCCCGAGATGGCCGAGGCATTTGGTATCGAGACGATGGCTGCCGGTTCTGCGACGTTGCGTCAGGTGACTACGGTCTACGGCAACATCGTGCCGAATCCCGAACGCGTGCGTGAGCTCAGTGCCCGCTTCGACGGCGCGATTCAGTCGGTCGACGCGGCATTGGGGCAGACGGTGCGGCAGGGGCAGCGCCTCGCGACGATCGAGAGCAACGAAAGCCTGCAGACCTATGCGATCACAGCACCGATCGCCGGGACCATCATGGAGCGCGCGGCGAACGGCGGCGAGCAGACCAATGGCCGGCGCCTGTTCACGATCGTCGATACCTCGTCAGTCTGGGCGGAGCTAGCGATTTTTCCCGCGGTTCGCGCAAGCGTACAGGTGGGAGCGCCGGTCGAGGTGACGCCGGCGACGGGCGGTGAGGGGTTGCCAGGCGTCATTTCGTATCTGAATCCTGTTGCCAGCGCGAATCAGTCGATCACGGCCCGAGTCGAGCTCGACAATGGTGACGGGCGCTGGGCGCTCGGCAGTTTCGTCACGGGCGCCATTGTGGTCGAGGAATTCCAAGTGCCGCTCGCGGTCAGGCGCAGCGGGCTGCAGAGTTTCCGCGAGTTTACGGTCGTCTATGCCCGGTTCGGCGATCAGTCTGAAGTCAGGATGCTCGAGCTGGGGCGGCAGGACGAAAACTGGGTCGAAGTGCTCGGAGGGCTCGAGCCCGGCACGCGCTACGTCACCGAGAACAGCTACGTGATCAAGGCCGACGTCGAGAAGTCGGGCGCGACACACGACCACTGACCGGGAGCCGCCATGCTGGAACGACTCATCAGGTTCAGCGTCGAGCAGCGCCTCCTGATCCTGCTCTTCGTCGGAATCGTCTCAGGCCTCGGCGTCTGGAATTTTTCGCGCCTGCCGATCGACGCCGTCCCCGATATCACCAATGTGCAGGTCGTCATCAATACGACGGCGCCGGGTTATACGCCGCTCGAGGTCGAGCAGCGCATCACGTTTCCGCTCGAGAACGCGATGGCGGGCTTGCCGCGCCTCGACTACACACGTTCGCTTTCGCGTTACGGCCTGTCGCAGATCACGATTGTTTTCGAAGACGGCACTGACATCTATTTTGCGCGCCAGCAGGTGTCGGAACGGCTGATCGCGGCGCGCTCGGCCTTGCCCGCCGCCGTTGAGCCGGCTCTCGGCCCGATCGCGACCGGGCTCGGCGAGATCTTCATGTTCACCGTCGATGCGGAGCCAGGTGCTGTCAACGCCGACGGCACGCCGGTGACGCCGACCGATCTGCGAACGGTGCACGACTGGATCATTCGTCCCCAGCTCTTGCGCGTGCCGGGCGTGGTCGAGGTCAATCCGGTCGGTGGCTTCAAGAAGGAGATCCTGGTTGCGCCGGATCCTGGCAAGCTGCTTGCTTACGGGCTGACGCACGAAGACATCCTCGCGGCGCTCAGGCTCAATAATCAGAATCGGGGCGCCGGCTTTATCGAGACCAACGGTGCTCAGTTACTGATGCGCGTCCCGGGTCAGGCCGAGGAGATGCGCGATCTCGAGCGCATCGTGATCACCCAGCGGGACGCCGTGCCTGTAACGATTGCCGATGTGGCCACGGTCGGACTCGGGCAGGAGCTTCGCGCCGGGGCTGCGACACAGAACGGTAAGGAGGTCGTCATGAGCACGGTCTTCATGCTGATCGGTGAGAACAGCAGAACCGTGGCCAACGGGGTTGCCGAAAAGCTCGAGGAGATTCAGCCGAGTCTGCCGCCCGGAATTACGGCGACGGCTGTCTACGACAGGACCGAGCTCGTTGACCAGACACTGGCCACCGTGCGCACCAACCTGCTCGAGGGCGCATTGCTCGTCATCGTCGTCCTGTTCTTGCTGCTCAGAAACATTCGCGCGGCGCTCGTCACGGCCGCAGTGATTCCGCTGGCCATGCTGATGACCGTAACCGGCATGGTCCAGACGCGAACGACGGCCAACCTCATGAGCCTGGGCGCGCTCGACTTCGGCCTGATCGTCGATGGCGCGGTGATCATCGTCGAGAACTGTCTGCGGCGGCTCAGCGAGGCGAACGCATCGGTGCGCGCGGATCTCAAGGCGCGGCTCGGGGTCGTCATCGGCGCGACCAAGGAGGTGATGCGTCCCGCCCTGTTTGGCGTTTTCATCATCACGGCCGTCTATCTGCCGATCTTCGCGCTGACGGGCGTCGAGGGAAAAATGTTCCATCCGATGGCGACGACCGTCGTAATTGCGCTGTTGAGCGCGATGGTGTTGTCGGTCACTTTCGTGCCGGCCTGCGTCGCGCTGCTGTTTCGCGGGCCTGTGGTCGAGAAGCCCAACGTGCTCGTCAGCGGCGCGCGCCTGGCCTACCGGCCGTTTCTCGGCGCCGCACTGCGTTTTCGCTGGGTCACGGTCGGGCTCGCCGTGGCGCTGGTCGCCGCCTTTGCTGCGCTCGTGCCGCGGCTCGGCACCGAGTTCGTGCCCGAGCTCGACGAGGGAGACATCGTCATGCATGCCCTCAGGATCCCGGGCACGTCGCTGACGCAGGCCGTGCAGCTGCAGGCCGAGCTCGAGAACCGAATCAGTGCGATGCCGGAGGTGGAGCGCGTGTTTGCCAAGATTGGCAGCGCCGAGGTTGCGACCGATCCGGTGCCGCCGAGCGTTGCCGACAATTTCATCATCCTCAAGTCGCGCGACGAATGGCCTGACCCGGACAAGCCCAAGGAGCAGGTCGTCGCCGACCTCGAACAGATCGTCACGCCGGTTCCCGGTAATCGTTACGAGTTTCTGCAGCCGATTCAGATGCGCTTCAACGAGCTCATTGCCGGTGTGCGCGCGGAGCTTGCAGTCAAGGTTTTCGGGGACGATCTCGATACGCTCGTGGGCCTGGGCGAATCGCTCGAAGCCGTCATCGGTGCCGTGCCAGGGGCTGCCGACGTCGCGGTCGAGCAGACCACCGGGCTGCCCGTGATGTCGATCGTGCCGAACCGGGAGATGCTCGGGCGGCTCGGTATCGAGCTTGCGGCGTTGCAGGAGGTCGTCGCGATGTCGCTCGGCGGCACTGTCGCCGGGCAGCTCTACGAGGGCGATCGGCGGGTCGATATCATCGTCAGGCTCCCCGAGGAGCTGCGCTCGAACCCCGATCGGCTCGCCGACATGCCGATTCCGTTGCCGACCGGTGACTCGTTCATTCCGCTTGGCGAAGTGGCTACTTTGAGTGTCGAGACGGGCTACAACCAGGTGCCGCGGGAGAACGGCAAGCGCCGGGTCGTCGTGACGGCCAATGTGCGCGGCCGCGATCTCGGCTCGTTCGTTACCGACGTCCAGGCTGCCGTTGCCAGCGAGATCGAGGTGCCCGCCGGCTACTGGGTCGAATATGGCGGCACCTTCGAGAACCTTCAGTCGGCAACCAATCGACTCATGCTCGTGGTGCCGGCGACGCTGGCACTGATCGGCATCCTGCTCGTCGTGGCGCTCGGCTCGCTCCGGGATGCTGCCATCATCTTTTCCGGCGTGCCGCTCGCGTTGACGGGTGGCATCGCCTCGCTGCTGGTGCGCGGGATTCCGTTCTCGATTTCCGCGGCCGTCGGCTTTATCGCGCTCTCCGGAATCGCCGTCCTGAATGGGCTCGTGATGGTGACGTTCATTCGCGACCTTCAGGCTTCGGGCAAGCCGCTCGACGAGGCGATCGTCGAAGGGGCTCTGACCCGGCTGCGGCCGGTGCTCATGACCGCGCTCGTCGCATCACTCGGATTCGTGCCGATGGCGCTGAACACGGGCATCGGTTCCGAGGTGCAGCGACCGCTCGCGACCGTGGTTATCGGCGGGATCATCTCCGCGACACTGCTGACCCTCGTCGTGCTGCCGGCGCTCTACCGTATCGTCCACTGGCGTGAGCGGCCGGCCTGAGCGCGCCTTTACCGGCGCGTCATGTCCCTGAGCTCTTCGTTCTCGACGTCGTCGGCCGTCGGCGTCAGTGGCTCGAGTGCCATGGCGCAGATCGGGTCAGTGTGGCTCATAGAGCTTGTCCCGGATGGTCGGGCCCGAACAGGCCCGTCATGACGGCCGTAACACCGAGCATGACGGCGATGAGTATCCATTCAGCAGCAACGACGCGTCGGAAACGCCCGAGCGCAGCCTGCTCGCCTCGAGCGAGCGCCGGCGCGAGCCAGAACTTGTTCCACGCCGCCAGCGCCATCAACAGAGCAAATCCCACGATCTTGGCCACGAGAAGCCCGCCGTAAGGCGTCGACAAAGCCGCCAGCCCGGGCAGGAGGATGATGGCCATGGCCAGACCTGCGAGGGCAATGACCGGCACCAGCAAGCCGGCAGCGCGCGAAAACTCATGCACGATGCCGCCGTAAACAGCTGGCGGTTCCCGCGATGCCGCAAACAGAAACGCGAGCAGCGCACCGAACCAGAACGACGCAATCAGCAGATGCAGCACCAGCAGTATTGCCAGCAACCAGCGCTGCGGATGATCTGCGGTGTGCCCCATCAACAGAAATGAGCTGAGCGTCAGTGTGGCTCCCACCACGAGCAGACTCGAGCGACGCGGGCCGGGGCGCCAGAAACCAATTGTGATTGCAGTGAGCCCGAGGATTCTGACAGCCCGTGCTGCACCTGCATCCGATTGCAGCAGAATGAGTTGCAGCGAGCCGTTCCAGATGCCCGAGAACGAAGCCGTCATTCGCGACGGTTCGAGCAAGTGCTGGAAGACGACCAGTAGAGCCGCCAGCAACGCGGCAACGAGCGTAACCCGGCGCAGTTTCTCCCCGGACTCCCATAACCTCGTGTCAGCGCAGGCAGAAAACAGAGCCGAGCCGGCCGATTGCATGACGGCTATGAATGCGAGCCCGCGCAGTCCGACGACGACGATGTCTGTCGGTTCGGACAACTAAGAGTGCCTCTTACGTTGCGATCGAGAACCGGATTTTGCCGCTGACAACGTGCGTGTCTTGCGACAACGCGCGCCACTCAACGACATACTCCCCGGGGGCCAGCTCGGGTAGCCCGACGGCAAATTCCGCGGCGGGACCTGCCACTTCGATATCGAGCGAGGTCGTTTCATCGCCTTTCGTAACAGAGACGGCCGTCAGCCTTACGGCTTCGGAGAAGCGCAACTGGACTTCGGTCGGCGCGGCATCGAGCACCGCCTCGTCCGACGGGTCTGAGCTCGATAATTGCGTATGGGAGTGCGCTGTCCCGGATAGCAGGAGGCAGGCAGCGATCGTCGCGAGCATGCTGCGAGTCGTCGTCATCCGTCACTCCTTATTGAGTCATTGCCACGATGCGTATTAGTTTAGCCACTCAGGTCCGCTTGCGACATTCAATTTGGCAGGAGACACCATTGGCTGATGATAATCTGAAAACACTTTCCCTGGGCTGGATCGGCGGCGGCCGCATGGGCCTGCCCATGGCTGAACGCCTGCTCAAGGCCGGGTGCGACGTTGCCGCCTGGAACCGGACGCGCTCCAAGATCGAGTCGCTCGCCGGCCTCGGCGCCACTATCGTCGACAGCCCGGTCGAGCTTGCGGGCAGGGATGTCGTCTTCACCATGGTTGCTACGCAGGACAACCTCGTGGAGGTCCTGTTCGGCGAGTCGGGTGTAGCGTCGGGCGATCAGGCGCCGAAAATCGTCGTCGACTGCTCGTCCATCTCGGCCGAGGTGTCGGGCAGCATCCGGGAGAAGCTCGAGGACTCGGGGATTCAGTATCTCGCCGCGCCCGTCAGCGGCAATGGCAAGTGCGTCAAGGCCGGCAAGCTCAGCATCGTTGCCTCGGGCCCGGAGAGTGTTTATACGCAAGTGCTTCCCTTTCTCGAGGCCATCGGCGGGCTCGGCGCAACCTACGTTGGCGACGGAGAGCTCTCGCGCATCGTCAAGATCTGCCACAACGTGTTCCTCGGTGTCGTGACCCAGTCGCTCTCTGAGCTCACAGTGCTGGCGCAGAAGTCGGGCGTGTCGCGGCATGCCTTCCTCGACTTCATGAACAAGAGCGTCATGGGCTCTGTGTTCACGCGCTACAAGACACCAGGCTGGGTCAACCTGGACTGGAGCGTGACGTTCACGCCCGAGCTCATGCGCAAGGATATGGACCTTGGGCTCGCGCTCGGGCGCAAGCACGAAGTGCCGATGCCGACAGCCGCCGTGACCCGCGACGTCATGCAGGCATCGATGGGGCAGGGCAACCGTGAGACGGTGGATTTCAGTATCATCCTCGATTACTCGGCGAGGTGCTCGGGACTGACGCTCGAGTCGGAGAACGTAGATGTCCCGAGCGGGCTCGAGGTTGGCTAGCCGACGTCAACCATCGGAAATCCGCATCAGGTTTTCGTCCGGCACGCGTTGACCAGTGATTCAGATGGGCCGATATTCAGTCTTGCCCAAGCTCACGCCGGGCGCTTAATTCCTCTTTCGCACAAGGATGGATGACAATGGTTGATCTCGACGACATCAGGGCACAGGTAGACGAGCTCGTGGCGGACATCAAGCGCGAGTACGGTGAGTTGCGCGTGCAGGCCAATCTTGCCAAGCGTGAAGCGGCCGACGAGCTCAAGGTGGTGGACGCAAAGCTGCACCAGCTCGAGGCCAAGGCCAAGGAGCTCGGCGGCGCAACCGCTGAAGCTTCCAAGGACATCGGCGCGGCGGCCAGGCTTCTGGGCGAGGAAATCCGCGACGGACTGAAGCACATCGCGAGCCGTTTCTAGCCCGGAAATCCTGAACCGGCGGCGTGCTCCGGCCGGAAGCCCTGTTCCATGGTGACGAGACTGTTTCGCTACCTCGAGGCGCTCGAGCCGCGGCCGCTGAAGCAGCTTTCGAGCCATTTGTCGGCCCTGGTCGCGGGGCGGCTCTGGCTCAAGGTTCTGATCGGCATGTTTCTCGGCCTCGGTGTCGGTGCGCTGATCGGGCCGGCCGCCGGTTTCGTTGCGCCCGAGACCGGCGCGGTCGTCGGCAACTGGCTTGCCTTGCCGGGCATGCTGTTCCTGGCAGCCGTCCAGATGATCGTCATTCCGCTCGTTTTCGCGTCGATCATTCTCGGGCTTGCCGCGAGCGAGAACGTGGATCAGCTGCGGCGTCTCGGCATCGTCGTCGTGCTGTTCTTCGTCGCAACGACTGCGGCCGCGGTCGTCATCGGCCTGTGGATAGCAGAGCTGCTGCAGCCAGGTTCTGGTCTTTCCGAGATGCTGGTGCAGCAGGCTGCAGTAGCCGACGGCGTTGCGACCATCGCGCCACCCGGTTTGAGCGAAATCCCGGAAGTGCTCGTGCGCCTTCTGCCCGGCAATCCGCTCGGGTCGATGGTCGAGGGCGAGATGCTTCAGGTCGTGATCTTTGCGATCGTCGTGGGCGTCGCGCTGATTGCGTTGAACCCCGACCAGTCCAAGCCGCTGCTCGACTTGCTCATGACGCTGCAGCAGGTCTGCATGACGGTGGTTCGCTGGGCGATGCTGCTCGCGCCACTCGCGGTCTTCGGGCTCATGGCGCGGCTGACGAGTCAGATCGGGCTCGAGGCCCTCGGCGGCATGGCGTTTTACGTGGCAACGGTGCTGCTCGGCCTTCTCTTGCTCTTGATCATGTATCTCGCCTTGGTCTGGATGCTGGCCCGGCAGTCACCGTGGGCGTTTCTGTCGGCGACGCGCGAGCTGCTCCTGCTCGCGTTCTCCACGTCGAGCTCGGCTGCCGTCATGCCGCTGTCGATCCAGACGGCCGAGGAGCGCCTCGGCGTCAGACGCTCCGTCGCCCAGTTCGTCATCCCGCTCGGCGCCACGATCAACATGAACGGCACGGCACTGTATCAGGGGGTCGCAGCCGTCTTTCTGGCACAGGTTTACGGTGTCGACATCGGGACCGGCGGTCTCGCGCTGGTCGTGGTGCTTGCCGTTGGCGCGTCGATCGGCTCACCGGGTACGCCAGGCGTCGGCATCGTCATTCTGGCCATGGTCCTGAACACCGTCGGCATACCCGCCGAGGGCGTCGCCTTGT
>DATCZB010000041.1:0-15689 GCA_036526155.1 Gammaproteobacteria bacterium | reverse complement strand
CGAGAGGATCAGGCTGCCGTCCCAGCCGGGCCCCCACCAGCGGTCCACGGTGCTCGCGGCGACGCTCCAGTTGCCGAGATCGACCGCCACCTGGCTGCCGTCGAGGCGCACGTCGTCGCCATCGGCGGGATCGTCGACGCCCGATACGGTGAGGTCGAGGCTCAGACGCTCGCCGAACCAAGCGACGCCCGCGCCGGCCTCGGCCTGCTCGCGCGGCGTGTTCGCAAACGAGCGGATGACGGTCGGCTCCTCGGCGCCCGCAATGCTCGCGTGAAATGCCGCCTTGCCGCGGCGTGCGGCCCGCTCGGCGCGGGCGTAGACGCGCTCGAAAGTCGGCATGACCTTGTTGGGAATGACGACGTCACCGGATTTCACGGCCTCGAGATCCGCGAGCACGGCGTCCCAGGCGATCGGCCAGGTCGTGACGGGGCTGCGGATCGCGCCGTAGTCGGCCAGCACCTGGATGTCGTGGCGCAGTCCGACGTCTCCCGGGCCCGCCTGCGGTGCGGCGGCAACGGCGAGGGGCAACAGCATCAGGAGGCTGGCGAACAGCCGCATGTGGGCCTGAAAAAGCATCGGGCGATTGTGGCTTGCCGCGCGGCCCGCGACAAGGGTTATGAGCTTGCGAGCTTCTTGCCGAGCTCGACGCCCCACTGGTCGAAGGAATCGATGCCCCAGACGACGCCCTCGACGAACACCTTGTGCTCGTAAAGCACGATCAGCTGGCCGAGCACCTCGGGCGTCAGCCTGTCGAAGCGGATGGTGCTGCTCGGCCGGTTGCCGGCGTGCACGCGGTACGGCTCGAGCGCCGCATCGCCGGTGCCTTCCATGAGCGCGCGCGCCTGCGCCTCGCAGTGCGCGGTCGCGAGCTTCGAGGTCTTCGGCAGCAGGAAATCCACGGGCACGAAGCGCGTGCCCTGGTGCATCAGCTGCATGAAGGAGTGCTGCGCGTTGCTGCCCGCCTCGCCCCAGATCACCATGCCCGTCTTGCAGCGCACGGGCTTGCCGTCCATGCGCACGGACTTGCCGCTCGACTCCATCTGCAGCTGCTGCAGGTAGGCCGGGAAGCGGTCGAGCCGGTTGGTGTACGGCAGGATCGCGTGGGCTTCGGCGCCGAAGAAGTTGTTGTACCAGATGCCGATCATCGCCAGCAGCACGGGCAGGTTGTCCTCGAGCGGCGCCTGCCGGACATGGAGATCCATGCGCCTGCCGCCCGACAAGAGCTTCCTGAAGTTGTCCATGCCGATCACGAGCGCGAGCGACAGGCCGACCGCGGACCAGAGCGAATAGCGGCCGCCGACCCAGTCCCAGAAGCCGAAACGGTAGTCCGAGCGGATGCCGAAGTCGTCCATGGCCTGGTGGTTGGTCGAGGCCGCGACGAAGTGATACTGCACGGCCACGGCGTCCATCTGCTCGACGATCCAGTCGCGCGCCGTGCGCGCGTTGACCATGGTCTCCTGGGTCGTGAAGGTCTTGGAGCAGACGACGAACAGCGTCGTCTCGGGGTCGAGTGCGTCTTTCAGGTCATCGAGCTGCGTACCGTCGATGTTGGAGACGCTGTGGAAATGCACCCCCGGCTGCCAGTAGGTACGCAGCGCGCGGCTCGCCATCACGGGCCCGAGGTCGGAACCGCCGATGCCGATGTTGACGATGTCGGTGAACTGCCTGCCGGTGCTGCCCCTGATCGAGCCGTCGTGGACGCCCTCGACGAAGGCCTCCATCCTCGTCAGCACTTCCCAGACTTCGGCGACGCCGGGCGTCTCGAGCGCGACCTGGTCGGAGAGCTTCGCCCGCAACGCGGCATGCAGCGCGGGCCGGTCCTCGGTGCGGTTGATGCGCTCGCCCGCGAACATCGCCTCGATCGCGGCGGGCACGCCGGCCTGCTTCGCGAGCTGCACGAGCAGCTTGCGCGTTTTCTTCGAAACGTGATTCTTCGAGTAGTCGAGCGTGAGATCGCCGGCCGTCGCGACGCATGCCGCGGCGCGCTTCCGATCGCGCGAGAACAGCGCCATGAGCGTCTTGTCGCGCATCTCGTCGCGGTAATGCGCCGCGAGCGCCTTCCACGCCGACAGGTCGGTCGGGTAACGCGCGCTCATCTTTCGCTCGGTGTAGTGCTTCGCCACGTTACGCGCTTTGCTTCAGTTCGTCCTTGTAGAACTCGAGGTACCAGTCGACGAAGTTCTTTACGCCGACCTCGATCGGCGTTGACGGCTGGTAGCCGACGTCGTCGGCGAGATCCTGCGTGTCGGCCCAGGTATCAGGCACGTCGCCCGGCTGCAGCGGCAGCAGGTTCTTCTCGGCTTTCCTGCCGAGGCACTGCTCGATCGCGCCGATGTAGTCCAGGAGTTCCACCGGCTGCTGGTTGCCGATGTTGTAGATGCGGTACGGCGCCATGCTCGTGCCCGGGTCCGGGTGCGCCGGATCCCAGTCGGGGTTCGGCGTCGCGGTGTGGTCCATCGTGCGGATCACGCCCTCGACGATGTCGTCGATGTAGGTGAAATCGCGCTTGTGCTTGCCGTAGTTGAAGACGTCGATCGGCTTGCCTTCGAGAATGTTGCGCGTGAACATGAAAAGCGCCATGTCCGGCCGGCCCCAGGGGCCGTACACCGTGAAAAACCGGAGTCCCGTCGTCGGCAGCTGGTAGAGGTTCGAGTAGGTGTGCGCCATCAGCTCGTTGGCTTTCTTCGTCGCGCCGTACAGCGCGAGCGGGTGGTCCACGTTCTGGTGAATCGAGAACGGCATCGTCGTGTTGGCGCCGTAGACCGAGCTCGACGATGCGTACGTCAGGTGCTGCACCTTGTTGTGGCGGCAGCCCTCGAGCACGTGCAGCGTGCCGACGATGTTCGAGTCGATGTAGGCATGCGGGTTCTCGATGGAATACCGCACGCCGGCCTGCGCGGCGAGATGCACGACCTTGTCGAACTGCTCTTTGGCGAACAGCGCGTCCATCGCGGCGCGATCGGCAAGATCGATACGCACCATCGAGAAACGGTCGAAGTCCTCGAGGATCGCGGCACGCGCTTCCTTGAGCGCGACATCGTAGTAGTCGTTGAAGTTGTCGAGCCCGACCACCGTGTCGCCGCGTCCGAGCAGCTGCTTCGCCGTGTGAAAGCCGATGAAACCTGCGGCGCCTGTCACGAGGATTTTCACGTTGTGCGTGTCCCTTTGTCTGTCGCGGCCTGAGGCAGCGGCGGTTGACTGCTCTGTGGCCTACAGCCGGTCGTCGACGGCGTCGGCGGGCAGCACGTACTTGATGTCGTAGACGATCGATTTACCGTTGCCGAAGGCCTTGATGCCCTGCTCGCCCAGCTGGCGGAACTGGTCATGCGCCACGGCGATGATGATCACATCATACGCGCCTTTGGCGGGCGCCGCGACGAGCTCGAGGCCGTACTCGTGCTTCGCTTCGTCGGCATCCACCCAGGGATCGTGCACGTCGACTTCGATGCCGTAACCCTCGAGCTCGCGCACCATGTCCACGACCTTGGTGTTGCGCAGGTCCGGGCAGTTCTCCTTGAACGTGAGGCCCAGCATCAGCGCTTTTGAGCCGCGCGGGTGCATGTCGTTCTTCAGCATCCGCTTCAGGATCTGCGAGGCGACGTACAGCGACATGTTGTCGTTGATGCGACGGCCCGCGAGGATCATCTGCGGGTGATAGCCAAGCTGTTCGGCCTTGTACGTCAGGTAGTAGGGATCGATGCCGATGCAGTGCCCGCCGACGAGACCCGGGCGGAACGGCAGGAAGTTCCACTTCGTGCCCGCCGCGATCAGCACTTCCTCGGTATCGATGCCGACGCGCTCGAAGATCATCGCAAGTTCGTTGACGAGCGCGATGTTCACGTCGCGCTGCGTGTTCTCGATGACCTTGGCGGCCTCGGCGACCTTGATGCTGGAGGCCTTGTGGGTGCCTGCCTTGATGATCGAGGCGTACACCCGGTCGATGAAATCGGCGGCCTCGGGCGTCGAGCCCGACGTTACCTTGAGGATCGAGGTGACGCGATGTTCCTTATCACCCGGGTTGATGCGCTCCGGGCTGTAGCCGACATGGAAGTCTTTGTTCATCTTCAGGCCCGAGCCCTGCTCGAGCAGCGGCACGCAGAACTCCTCGGTGGCGCCCGGGTAGACCGTCGATTCGTAGACGACGATGTCGCCCTTCTTGATCACTGTGCCGAGCGTCGTGCTCGCCGCGCGCAGCGGCGTCAGCAACGGCCGGTTGCCGTCGCCGATCGGCGTGGGCACGGTCACGATATAAAAATTGCAGGACTTCAGGTCCTCGACGTTCGACGTGTAGCTGAGCTTCGTTGCCGCGGCGAGTTCTTCGGGCGAGCACTCGAGCGTCGCGTCCTCGCCGCCGGCGAGTTCCTCGATGCGGCCCTGGTTGATGTCGAAGCCCACGGTCGCGTAACGGCGGCCGAACTCGGCCGCGAGCGGCAGTCCGACGTAACCGAGGCCGACGATGCCGATTTTCAGGTTGTTGATGTCGAAGGACATTGGGCGCCTCTCATAAGAACAGGCGCTTATTTAACACATGTGGCAATCGATGTCTGTGCGGGAAGTCACTGGTCGAGCCCGTACAGGGCCTCGCAGGCGTCCGCCATGTGGGCCGCGTCGTACTGCGCGGCCTTCGCACGATTGCGCTCGCGCATTGCCACGAGACCCGCCTCGTCGGCCAGTACCGCCTCGATCGCGGCCAGCAGCTCGGCCGGGTCCTCGGGCGGGACGAGCCGGCCGTTGACGCCGTCCTCGACGAATTCCGGGATACCCCCGACCCGGGTCGCGACGACGGGCAGGCCGAACTGCATGGCATCGAGGACCGTCGAGCCCAGCGCCTCGTGCAGCGACGGATAGACGAACAGGTCGAACGCGGCGAGATAGTCGCCGACGTTCTCGATCCAGCCGACCAGCTCGACGTTGCCGAGATCACCGATCTCTTCCCGAAAGCGCGCCTCGTCGGGGCCGTCGCCGCAGAACATGAAATGCCAGTCGGGATGCCGGACAGCCGCCTCGTGCGCCGCCGCGATGATCGTCGACTGCCCCTTGTGCGAATGTGCGAGCGCGCCGACGTGGCCGATCAGCCGCTTGCCCGGCCGGGCCGCACGGATCGCCGCGACCGCGGCCGGGTCCGAATCGAAGCCGGCAATGGCATCGGGCACGACGGTCGCCTCGATATCGGGATGACGCAAGCGCAGTTGCTCGGCCGCGGCGCGCGACACGGCCGCGACGGCCTGTGCCCGGTTGTAGGCCAGTGACCTGACCGCATTCCTGCCGTGCACCGCGACAACGCGCCGGGTGATCACGTATGGCACGCCGAACAGCAGGTTGGCGAGCAGCGCCGGGTAGACCGTGCGGCCCTGGTGGGAGTGCGCGATGCGGCTGCCGCGCACGGCCAGCGCCGCGGCCACCGGGTTGGCCGCGACCTCGCGGATCTCGAGGCCGGGCACGTCGGCGCATCGCCACCCGAGGCTGTTGCCCCGCCGGATGACCAGCCGCTGCGGCACGCCGCGTGCGCCCAGCTCACGCACGAGGATCTCCGTCTGCCGTTCTCCCCCGCGAAAACCGGGCGAAAGGTTCAGATGGCAGACCGGCGCGCTGATGCCTACCCCAGGAACCAGAGCGCGGCGAGACCCGTCAGCGTCATCGTGATCGTGTAGGGCACCGCCATGATCACCATGCGGCCGTAGGACAGCCGGATCAGCGGCGCCAGCGCCGAGGTCAGCAGGAACAGGAACGCAGCCTGGCCGTTCGGGGTCGCGACCGACGGGATGTTGGTGCCCGTGTTGATCGCGACGGCGAGCGCGTCGAACTGATCGCGCGTCAGGCTGCCGGCGTTGTACATCTGTTCGACCTCGCCGATGTAGACGGTCGCGACGAACACGTTATCGGAAATCATCGAGAGCGCGCCGTTGGCGAGATAGAACAGGGCCTCCTGCGTCTTGCCCTCGTGCTCCATCACCCAGTGAATGACCGGGGAAAACAGGTGCTGGTTGTGGATCACCGCGACGATCGCGAAAAACACGACGAGCAGCGCGGTAAACGGAAGCGCCTCTTCGAAGGCATGGCCAAGGCGGTGCTCCTCGGTGACGCCGTTGAACGCTGTCGCCAGCACGATCACCAGCAGGCCGACCACGCCGGGCTCGGCCATGTGCGTCGCGAGCACGACCACGAGGATCAGGCCGACGATCGCCTGCACGATGATCGCGCTCGTTTCCTGCTTGGTGCGCTTGGCCGTCATGTCGTCGTCGTACGACTCCAGCACCTCGCGCACCTTCGGGCTGAGCTTCGCGCCGTAGCCGAACCAGCCGACCATTTCGAGCGCGGCGCAGGTCATGAGACCGACCACGAGCACCGGCATCGAGATGTGCGCCATCTGCCAGAAGAATTCCATGAACTCCCACTGCATCTTCTCGGCGATCAGCAGGTTCTGCGGCTCGCCGACCAGGGTCGTCACGCCGCCGAGCGCGGTACCGACGGCGCCGTGCATCATGAGGCTCCTGAGAAACGCGCGGAATCCCTCGAGGTCTTCCCGGTGCAGCTCGATGACCTGCTCGTCGGTCGTCGGGTCGTGGTCGTGATCGAATTTCTTGCCCGAGGCGACGCGGTGATACACGCCGTAGAAGCCCGCAGCCACCGTGATGATGACCGCCGTGACCGTCAGCGCGTCGAGGAATGCCGAGAGAAACGCGGCCGTGAACGAGAACAGCAACGACAGCAGGACCTTCGAGCGCACGCCCAGCAAAATCTTGGTGAACGTGAACAGCAGCATCTCGCGCAGGAAGTAGATGCCGGCGACCATGAACATCAGCAGCATGATCACGGGGAAGTTCACTTCCGCCTCGTGGAACACCATTTCCGGCGTCGCGAGGCCGAGCACGATCGCTTCGACGGCGAGCAGGCCGCCCGGCTGCAGCGGGTAGCACTTGAGCGCCATCGCCAGCGTGAAAATGAACTCGAGCACCAGAATCCAGCCCGCGATGAACGGATTCCAGACGACCAGGATCGGGTTCAGTATCAGGAACGCGATGATCGTCGTTTTGTACCAGGCTGGAGAATTGCCGAGAAAGTTCTCGCGGAAGGCGTCTGCCATCGTATGGACCATGGATTCTTATCCTTTATTACTGCTGGTTCCGTCGCTCCCCTCCGGAGCGAGCGGTCGATTCTAGTCAATATCCCAAACGCACGCACCGGATTTGCGGATTTTTTCGAGCATCGCGTCGTGCGCTGCGGCTTCCGCTGCGCTCGCGCGGATCACCGCGAGGTTGAGGTCACGCGTCGTCGCCGGATCGGCTGTCCCCTCGCCGCCTGCCGCCGCCTGTCGGCTGCCCGCCGCGGCGCCGTTGGCATCCTCCTCCAGCAGCAGCGACGACTGCCCGCCCGTCATCGCGAGATAGACGCGCGCCAGCAACTCCGAGTCGATCAACGCGCCGTGCACGTGCCGCGCGGAAGCGTCGATTTCGTAACGCTTGCAGAGCGCATCGAGGCTGTTGCGCTGGCCGGGGTGAATCTCGCGCGCGAGCGCCAGCGTGTCGAGCACCAGGGCATGGTCGGTGATCTTCGGCCGCTCGTGCGCCATGAGCGTGAGTTCGTGCTCGAGGAAGCCGACGTCGAACTCCGCGTTGTGAATGATGAGCTCGGCGTCGCGGATGAAGTCGAGAAACTCCTCCACGATGTCGCAGAAGCGCGGTTCGTGCTCGAGGTCGTCGCGGCTGATGCCGTGCACGGCGACCGCACCCTCGTCGATGTCGCGTTCCGGGTTGACGAAGCGGTGGAACTCCCGGCCCGTGATGCGCCGGTTGACGAGCTCGATGCAGCCGATCTCGATGATGCGGTGACCCTGCGCCGTCGAGAGGCCCGTGGTTTCAGTGTCGAGGACGACCTGTCTCATAAGTTGTCGATCCCGAGGTTCGCGAGTTCGTCGGCGCGCTCGTTGCCGTCGTGACCGGAGTGACCCTTGACCCACTTCCAGCGGACGTCATGCCGGGCGATCGCCTCGTCGAGCGCCATCCAGAGGTCCTGGTTCTTGACGGGCTTGCGGCCGGATGTTTTCCAGCCGCGCTTCTTCCAGTTCGGCATCCACTCCGTGATGCCGTGCATGACGTACTTCGAGTCCGTGTGCAGCACGACTTTCGAGGGGCGCTTGAGCGCGTTGAGCGCCTCGATGGCCGCCGTCAGCTCCATGCGGTTGTTGGTCGTGTCCCGCTCGCCGCCGTGCATTTCCCGGCGGTGCGGGCCCGAAACCAGCAGCGCGCCCCAGCCGCCCGGGCCGGGATTGCCCCTGCAGGCCCCGTCGGTATAGATCTCAACCGAAGCCATCTTCCCCCTCACCATCCGCCGCGTTTGCGGGCACAGATTCCGAGACGAGGCGTGAGCCGCGCCCGATCCCCGTGGTCAACAGGAAGGCCTGGAAGGGAGTATTCGGAACACGTGCGCGCAAACCCTTCCGGGAAGACGTCCCCGCGAGTTCGCTGCGGCGTTGCTCGTCGCTCCTGTGGATACACCACAGCACGCTCCCCGCGCCTGGCAGCGCATCTCGCAGTTCCGGCTTCACGGCCCCGCTGAGGAGCAAGATGGCTTCTACTGATCAAAACGGATTCGGGAAACTCGTGTCGATGGCTCGGCCAGGCCCCGGACGACTTTCGGCTTCGACCGCCAGAACGGCCGAACCGGCGTCAGCGCACTGACCCGTTTCTGGGCCGTGAGCATATAGCAAGCCGCCAGTTCCGGCCACCAGGCCTGCCCGCGTCGCTCCCACTTGCCGGACGTTGACGGTCGGTTGCCGGGCAGCGGCCAGTGAAAGAAGTACGGCGTCGAGTTCAGGATCCGCATGTCGAGCAGCTGCAGCCAGTCGCGCATGCGCCGCTCCGAGATCACGTGGTCCGCGCCGGGCGGCATGCCGGCCCCGGGGATCAGGCGCCGCAGGCCCCAGAGCCCGACGGGCTTGAAGCCGAGCAGGATGACGTACCCGTCGGAGCGCAGTACCCGGTCGACCTCGCGCAGGACGGCATGGGGCCGGTCGCTGTAGTCGAGCGTGTGCGGCAGGAACACGGCATCCACCGAGTCGCTGTCCACGGGCAGCCGGTGCAGCTCGCCGACCGCTGACGGCCCGCCGGCGGTGCGCTCGGCGATGACCGCGCAGCGCTGGGTACGCGTAAAGCGGAGAAAAGTCCGGTTATCGCCCCACAGGCCGAGCTGCAGGCAGTATTCGCCGAAGATGCCGTCGAGCGCCTCCTCGACGATTCGCGCCTCCTGCTGCAGGAGCGCCTCGCCCAGCGGCATTTCCAGCCATTTTTCCGTTTTGTGTGAAGGAACTACTTGCACAACGCCTTCGCCTCAGTAGGATAGCCCGGTGTCTTACATATTGTAGCGGTCAATGTCCCGATTATTGCAGAGATTCAAGGTAGTTAGCGCAACCAGCGTCACCTTTTTGGCGCTCCTCGCGCTGCCCGCGCAGGCCGACCTGCCGCCGACGGCCGGCCCGACGGCCTCGCTGGAGGGCCAGGGGCCCAGCCTGCAGCTGTTCTCGCCCGTGACCGGCATCGAGATGCCGTCGTCGCCCGCCCGCTCGGACGACCTGCTGGAGAAGCTGCGCCGCAATTTCAACCTGCAGTACGAGGACAACCCGCGCACGGCCGCCGAACTCAAGTGGTTCGCGAAGCACCCGGATTACCTCGAGCGCGTTTTCATCCGGTCGCAGCTCTATCTCCCCTACATCAAGGCCGAACTCGAGCGCCGCGGCATGCCGATGGAGCTCGCGCTTTTGCCGATCGTGGAGAGCGCCTACGACCCTTTTGCGTACTCGCATGGCCGCGCGGCCGGCCTCTGGCAGATGATCCCGGGCACGGCGCGACGCTTCGGGGTCAAGCAGAACTGGTGGTATGACGGCCGCCGCGACGTCGTCGATTCGACGCGCGCCGCGCTCGACTACCTCGAATACCTGCACGAGCTGAACGACGGCAACTGGCTCAATGCAATCGCCTCGTACAACTCCGGCGAAGGCAACGTGCTGCGCGCCGCGCGCCGCAACGAGAAAGCCGGCAAGCCGATCGACTTCTGGTACCTGAGCCTGCCCAAAGAGACGAGCATGTACGTGCCGAAACTGCTCGCGCTGGTCGAAATCGTGGCGGACCCTGCGAAGTACAACGTCACGCTGCCCGAGATCCAGGACGAGCAGCAGTTCGCCATCCTCGACATCGGCAGCCAGCTCGACCTCGCGCTCGCGGCCGAACTCGCGGGCGTCGACGTCGATACGGTCTACCAGTTCAACCCGGGCTACAACCGCTGGTCCACGGACCCCTCCGGTCCGCACCAGCTCGTGATGCCGATCGAAGTCGCCGACGACTTCGCGCTGGCGCTCGACGAGGTGCCCGTCGCGGAACGCGTGCGCTGGCTCAGGCACAAGGTCAAAAACGGCGAGGCGATCTCGCAGATCGCCGACCGCTACAACACCACGGTCGCGACGATCCGCGAGGCCAACAACCTGCGCGGCAACACGATTCGCGCGGGCCATTACCTCATGATCCCGGTCGCGACGAAGCCGCTGAACGCCTACAGCAAGAGCGCGGATGCGCGCCTCGCGAAGACGCAGAACCGCAAGCGCACCGGCAACAAGATCGAACACGTCGTCAAAAACGGCGAGAGTTTCTGGTCGATCTCGCAACGCTACAACGTCACGCACCGGCAGCTGGCGGCATGGAACGGCATGGCGCCCGGCGACACGCTGTCCGTGGGCCGCAAGCTCGTCGTGTGGACCAATGCCGAAGTCGCCGCCGACCTCGAGTCGCCGCGCCTGTCGCCGACCGAGGCGCTCGGCAACACGACGCGCAAATTGCGCTACACCGTGCGTAACGGCGATTCGCTGTATCTCATCGCGCAGAAATTCCGCGTCAGCGTGAACCAGATCGCGCGCTGGAACCAGCTCGATACCAACAAGATCCTGAGGCCCGGGCAGAAGCTGACGATGTACGTCGATGTGACGGCGCAAAGCAGCTAGAATACCGGCCTTTTTACACGTCACGGGGAAACAACATGGGCTTCATGGCCGGTAAGAAGGCGCTGATCGTCGGCGTCGCGAGCGATCGTTCGATCGCCACGGGTATCGCAGAGGCGTTCGTGCGCGAAGGCGCCGAAGTGGCGTTCACCTACCAGAATGACAAGCTCAAATCCCGGGTCGAGAAACTCTCCGAGCGCCTGGGCCAGAACACCGACCTGCTGTTCCCCTGCGACGTCACGAGCGACGCTGAAATCGACGCCGTGTTCGCCGAACTCGGCAAGCACTGGGACGGCCTCGACGTGCTCGTGCATTCGGTCGGCTTTGCGCCGCGCGAGCAGCTCGCGGGCGGTTTCCTCGAATCGATCACGCGTGAAGGCTACGCGATCTCCCACGACATCTCGGCCTACAGCCTGGCGGCACTCGCCAAGGCGGCATTGCCGATGATGACGGGGCGCCAGGCCGCGGTGCTGACGCTGACCTACTACGCCGCGGAGAAAGCGGTGCCGAGCTACAACGTCATGGGCCTCGCGAAGGCGAGCCTCGAGTCCTGCGTGCGCTTCATGGCGGCCGATCTCGGCCCGATGGGTATCCGCGTCAACGCGATTTCGGCAGGCGCGATCAAGACGCTCGCGGCCGCGGGCATCGGCGGCTTCCGCAAGATGCTGAATTACGCGGAGAAGGCCTCGCCGCTGCAGCGCACCGTCACGATCGAGGAGGTCGGCAACACGGCGGCATTCCTCTGCTCGGACCTCGCGAGCGGCATCACGGGCGAAATCACCTTCGTCGACGCCGGCGCCAACATCATGGCGATGGCGCTCGACCTCGAGTAATCAGGCCCGGGCTTTTTCCTCGTCGCCATCGCCCTCGATGCCGACCCTGGTTTTCTCGCCTTCGAGACGCGCGACGATCGTCGCGCAGCAGGCATCGCCCCAGATGTTGACGCTCGTGCGGCACATGTCGAGGATCCGGTCGAACACCATGAGCAGGCCGATCGCCTCGACCGGCAATCCCACCGCGGCCAGGATGACGGCGATCGCGACGAGCGATGCGGACGGCACGCCCGCGACGCCAATCGAAGTCAGCAGCGCGATCGCGACGATCGAGAACTGCACGCCGAAGCTCAGCTCGAGGCCGTAGGCCTGCGCGAGGAACACGGCGGCCGCGCATTCGTATAACGCCGTGCCGTTCATGTTGACGGTCGCGCCGAGCGGCAGCACGAAACTCGAAATCTTGTTGGACACGCCGACATTGTCTTCGATGCAGTCCATCGTGACCGGCAATGTCGCCGACGACGATGCCGTCGAGAACGCAGTCAGCATCGCCGGGGAAAGGGCCGCCATCGTCTTGTAGGGCCGCACCTTGCCGATGAATCTCAGCATCAGTGCCAGCGTGCCGGCAGCATGAAGCGCGAGGGCGACGATCACGCAGATCGCAAATATTGCGAGCGGTTTGGCGGCCTTGAATCCCGCCGTCGCCATGACTTCCGCGACCAGCGCGAACACGCCGATCGGCGCGAACATCATGATGAACTCGGTCATGCGCATCATGACGTGGAACACCGAATTCCAGAAATTGAACAGCGGCTCCGCGAACTGGTGCCCGAGGTGGGTCATGAAGTAGCCGAACAGGATCGCGAAAAAGATCAGGCCCAGCATCTGGCCTTCCGCCGCGGCCTGGATGATGTTCGGCGGAATCATGCGCTTGAACACCTCCGCCACGTCGCCGACGCCCTTGCCCTCGATCTTCGCCGTGATGTCGGTGGTCTCGGCCTCGAGCGCGAGCAACTCACCCGCAGGCTCGCCGTCCACGATGCCCGGCTGCACGAAATTGATGATCAGGAGGCCAAGCAGGATCGCGGCGAGCGTCGTCGTCGCATAGAAAATGAGCGTCTTGCCGCCGAGCGAACCGAGATTGCCGCCCGAACCGATGCCCGCGACGCCGACGATGATCGAGGAGGTGATCAGCGGCACGATGATCATCTTCAGCGCGTTGAGGAACATTTCGCCGACGTAATCGAACATGATGACGTACGGCACGCCCAGCAGGTTCGGCGCAAACTCGTCAGTCGTAAAGCTCTTGACCAGCGATCCCGCGATGACCGCCAGAACGATGGCGATCAGGATCTGCCAGTGCAGCGCCAGCTTGCGCATAGTCCCCCCGTTACGGCCGCCGGCCGTCAGTCGCTTGCCCGATTGCGGGCCAGCTTACTAGAGCAGGTCGGAAGCGGCCAGCGCGTCCTCGTTGATGACGACGTCAGCGCTTTCACGCAGAGCCTGGATCAACGCGATGAATTCGCCGACTCCCTGCTGGTCCGTGATCTGCAGCTTGCCGTTATCGCGGTCGGCCTGCGGAATCCCCTCGGGCCGGCCCGGAATGACTGCATCGATGCTGTACACCGTGTAGCCGCCGTCGCTGGTCCGCGTGCGGCCCGTGGTGCTGGCGCCCTGGGTCGGCTTCGTCGCCGCGAACACGGCAACCACGACCGACTGGTCGATTTCCTGCGAACCACGCGTCATCACGGTCGGCTCTTCGGCAGTCACGCCGATGCTCTCGGCCGCGGCCGCGAAGTCCGTACCCGATTCGAGCGCCGTGAGCATGGCCTCGGCACGCGCGGCCATGAGCTGTTCGGCCTGCTGCGCGCGCACTGCATCGGCAACCTGGTCGCGGACGTCCTCAAGCGGCTGCCGCTGCGACGGGTTGTAGCGCGTGACCGCGAACACCGCCGTCCACGTGTTGTCGATCTCGACGATTTCGGACAGCTGGTTGCCGCCCGTCACCCGCTCGTCGAAGATCGCCGTGACCACCGCTTCGCTGTCGCCGAAGGGCTCGCCGCCTTCGCGCGTGATGCCCGCCGCGGCTTTGACCTCGAGACCGACGGTCTCGGCGAGCGCACGGATGTCCCTGGCGTCGAACAGCGCATCCGACAGGCGGCGCTCGAGATCGCGATAAATGCTTTCCGCCTTCTGGTCCTGGAGCTCGCTCATCAGCTCGCCCCGCGCCATGTCGATCGGCACCGGGCCGCGTGCGAGAACCTGGTCTACGCGAATGATGTGAAAGCCGAAGTCCGTCTTCACCGGCCCCTCGACGGTGCCCTCGGTCGCCGCGAAAATGGCGTCACCGAGTGCGTCGGGCAGCTGCGTGCGCGTCAGCGTGCCGAGATCGCCGCCCTGCTCTGCCGTGCCCCCGTCCATCGAGTACTCACGTGCCAGTGCTTCAAACGATTCGCCGCTCCTGGCACGGATCACGAGGTCGTCGGCCAGCGTTTCGGCAGCAGCCTCGTCGTCGCCGAACAGGATCAGGATGTGCCGTGCCTGCCGCTGTTCGTCACGCAGGAATCGATCCTTGTTGGCCTCGTAGTATTCCTGCAGTTCTTCCTCGCTGACCGAAATATCGGCCGCGACATCGGCGCGCCGAACCTCGATATATTCGACGTCGGCCGATTCGGGCAGCTGGAACATCGACGGGTTGGCGTCGTAGTAAGCCGTGACCACGTCGTCCGTGATCGTGATTCCGTCGGCCACGGCATCCGCCGTCAGCCTCGCGATCGTCACGATGCGCTGTTCGCCGGCGAGGTTCAGGTAGCGGCGAAATTCGGCCGGCGTCAATATCGCGGAGCCGCGCACCGCACGCTGCAGCTGGTCACGACGCAGGCCGACGCGCTGTGAACGCTCGAAGCCCGCGGGCTCCTGGCCGAATTGCGCAAGCAGGCTGCGATACGCTTCCATGTCGAACTTGCCGTCGACCTGGAAGTCCGGCGTCTGCTGTATCGACCGGGCGAGCTGCTCGTCGCTGATGATGTAACCGGATTCCGACAGGTAGTTGTCGACAACGCGTTGCTGGATCAGCTGCTCGAGGATGCGGCCGCGCAGCGTCTGGCGAATCGTCGCGGGCAGCTGTGCGAGTTCGGGGCGTTCCTGGAGCTGATCGCGGTAGGCGTTCTCGAACTGTGCGAGGCTGATGTCCTCACCATCGACCTTGGCCGCGAAGCTCTGGCCGATGAAGCTGTAGTTCAGCCCGACGAAGACGAATGACAGCGCAATGGCGCCCAGGATGACCAGGGCGACCACGCCCGTGAATTTTTCGCGAATGTTCTGCAGCATGATCTGTGGAATCTTTCCGTCTGTGGGTGCCCGACCGGCGGACAACTGGTAAGGCCGGGCATTCTACTTGACGCAGACCCTAAAAAAAACGGCAACTGGCCGTAATCCGGAGAAAACTGGCCGGGGCATCCGGGTGGCTGCCGCCTTTTGATCAACACTTCACGATGAGTCCGGCTGACCCGGGCCCTGCCGGCGCAGTGCGTGCGTCCTGATCGGCCCGGGGGCCCAGGACGGCAATTGGTCAAACCCGTATCAAGGGCTCTCTTCCCGCCGCACACAATCCAGGAGATCACTCGCCGCCTGCGGCGGCTCGCCCGGCGGGCGCAGTGCGTGCGTCCTGATCGGCCCAAGGACCGATCGGTCAAACCCGTATCAAGCGTTCTCGTCCCGACGCACCCGATACGTCTCGACGCAGCCAATAAAAAAGGCCCCATCCTTGCGGATGGGGCCTTTTTCATTCATGGCGGAGCGGACGGGACTCGAACCCGCGACCCCCGGCGTGACAGGCCGGTATTCTAACCAACTGAACTACCGCTCCGAATCTGGTGGGTGCTGACGGGATCGAACCGCCGACCCTCGCCTTGTAAGGGCGATGCTCTACC
>DATCZB010000040.1:0-2339 GCA_036526155.1 Gammaproteobacteria bacterium | reverse complement strand
TGATTCTTGGTTCTTGAGCCCAGATTCTACTCGATCAGGGTCGATTCAGAGGATTTGGCTAATGAACGTAGTGGGTCGATTGGGTGCTTTCGCACCTCAGCTTGAGTGTATCGAATGACCGGCCGGAATGTGGCGGTTTCGGGACCTTTAACGGCAGGTTTCGGGCAGCTATCTTGGACCGAGTCTAATCGTCTTCGCTTCAAATGAGGGTTTCCTGGCGTCTCACGACGCCTCAATGGCCCGATTCGGGGAGGCACCTTTGTGAGATTGCATCCTCAAGACTGAGAGAGCTCCTCAGCCGGTATGACGTGTCTCAGACGCGGTTCCACTCATCTGGTCAGAACGGAATATCGTCGTCAGGGCCGCTGCTGCCGCTGAAAAATCCAGCCTCCGCCTCCGCCTGACCCGAGTCGGATTGATCCGCGCCCTCTGCAGCGCCTTCCGCTTTCTCCAGGCGCCAGCACTCCAGGTTGGTCCAGTAATCGGTCGCGCCGTCTGCCTTGCGCGTGTACTCGCGCCCGCGCAGATTGAAGTGGACCTTGACCTGCTGCCCGACCTCATAATCGTCGAGCAACTCGGTCTTGTCCTGGACGAGCTGAAACTTGACCGTCTGCGAATAGCGGCCGTCGTCGATTTCGAGGGCGAACTCGCGTTTGCGGAACGAGTCCGTGACTTGCTGAGTGTCCATGATGGCGCAGATTTCGCCCGTCGCTTCGTATCGGTTGGTCATTTGCTGAAGAATTCCTGATGCGGCTGCCGCTTTGCGAGTGTCGCCAGCAGTATAGCGTGCGACGGCCTTCAGCCCATGGGCGCTGCTGGCGCCTGGCGTCACGGCTAACCGGCATGTCGAAAACTGATGCTTTATCGATGCCAGGTTACGACCCGGAGCCCTATGATATGGGCTCACTTCTCCCAGGCTCGAGAAACATACGATGAGTGACGCCCTGCTACTGGTTCTGCGAGCGGCCGAGTTTGCGGCGCACAAGCACCGCGATCAGAAGCGCAAGGGCACGAACGCGTCGCCCTATATCAACCATCCTCTCGACCTGGCCAGGATTCTGGTCGAGGAAGGCGGGGTCAGCGACCCGAACGTGATCGCGGCCGCGTTGCTGCACGACACGCTCGAGGACACTGAGACCACCGAGCACGAGCTCGTCGGCCAGTTCGGCGATGAGGTGGCTGGAATCGTTGCCGAGGTCACGGACACGAAGTGGCTGCAAAAGCGCGCCCGGAAGCAACTGCAGATCAGCAAGGCGGGGAAGTCGAGCCACGAGGCCAAGCTCGTCAAGATCGCCGACAAGATCGCAAACCTCAGGGACATCATCGCGGATCCGCCCGAGGGCTGGTCCCTGGGTCGTCAGCGCGAGTATTTCGACTGGTCCAGGAACGTGATCGACGGGCTGCGCGGCACGAGCGTGGCGCTCGAAAAGAAATTCGATTCTCTTTACCGGCAAAGGCCCTAGCCCGCCGCAAGAGCCGGCTCTTTTAGCGAGCGGCCGGGAACACCACCAGCGTCCGTGCCTCGATACTCTCCCTCGGCGTGAACTCGCTCGGGCAGTTCGGGTTGTGGAACCCCGTGTGCGGCATGAAGCGTGCGCGCCCGTCGTGGCGCGAGTCGAAGCACTTGAGCAGCAGCACCTCGTCAGTCTGCATCTCGGAGGCGAAATACCAGCGGTGCGCCGGGTTGTGATGCAGCGAATAGATCATGCCGCGATGGGCCGGCGTCTCGACGTTGCCTTCGGCGAAGTGATGAATGTCCGTATGCACGTAGTCCTCGAACGCCACGCTCGCCGCGTCGCAGAGCGCGAGAGGCGTGTCCTGCACCGGGCCGATAATCGGGCGCCATAGGTTCACGAGCGCGAACTCGTGGTCGGCCAGGTCCTGGCGGCCGGCCGCCTCGAGGATCGCGTCCTTGCGCACCGGGCCTGACTCCACCGTGTAGTCGTTGTGCGCCTGGGCGACGGGCTCGCGAACGCCGGGCTCGCCGCGCGCCGAGCGCACGGCACTGCGGACGTTGTGGTCGAAGACGATGACCTCTTCGGCGCCGAGCAGCCTTTTGAGCACCTGCGCCACCTCGGGGTAGTAGCGCTCGCGGACAGCGTCGGGGTTGTAGAAATCGTTGAACGCAGAGGCGTGCGTGTGCAGCTCGAAGCCCTGCACGTCGAGGCTGAGGCGATCGGCCGCCTCGCGCATGTCGCGGATCGGCATGGCCACCGAGAACGTCTCCGGCTGCACGGTCTCGAGACCGCTGCTCACCGGATAGACGCGCACCTCGGCCCGCTCGATCTCGGGCGGCAGGTAGCCGATCTCGCCGGTGACCTCCGGCAGGCCGGCCAGAC
>DATCZB010000039.1:0-11897 GCA_036526155.1 Gammaproteobacteria bacterium | reverse complement strand
CGCTCCATGACGCCGGGGCGGTAGCTCTCGATCAGCGCGTCGGCCTTGCCGATCAACTGAAGGGCGATGTCTTTCTCGTTCGGGTCCTTGAGATCGAGGATGACCGAGCGTCTGCCCCGCGTGTCGACCGAGTAGCGGTCGTAGTCGTAGCCGCCTTCGCGATCGATCCGGAGCACGTCGGCGCCGAGATCCGAAAACAATCTGCCGCAGAACGGCGCCGGGCCGATGCCGGCGAACTCGAGTAGCTTCAGGCCGCGCAGGGGCCCCTTGGTTTCGCTCATATTGGAATCGTACCCACTCGGTCTTCCGGTTGCCCGGCCCGCTGACTGCTCCGCATCGTGCTACCTCGCCGTCAATCGGTCGCGATCGATGCGAATGCCGGCTTCCTCACGATCCCAGGTATCCGGCGTCACGCCGGTTTCGCGCAGGACGTGCTTTTCGACCTTTTGCGTCGGCGTCTTCGGCAGCTCGTCGAGGATGCGCACATAGCGCGGAATCATGAAGTAGGGCAGCGCATCGCGCAGGAACTCGATCAGGGCCTCGGGCGCGAGCTCGGACCCCGGCCGCAGCGCGATGACGGCGAGCACGTCGTCCTCGGAGCCTGCGCCGGGAACGGGCACGGCTGCCGCCTCGCGAACGTCGCCGTGCTGCAGGATCGCGCTCTCGACCTCGAACGACGAAATGTTCTCGCCCCGGCGGCGAATGGCGTCCTTGATCCGGTCGATGAAGAAGTAGTTGTCGTCCGCGTCGCGGCGGAACAGGTCGCCGGTATGGAACCAGCCATTGCGCCACGCTGTGGCCGTCGCTTCCGGGTCGTTGAGATAGCCATGGCTCATGGTCCAGGGCAGCGTCGGCCTGACGATCAGCTCGCCCGGCTCGTCTGCCGGCACTTCGATATCGTGCTCGTCCACGAGCCGGAGCTCGACGCCTGCCACGGGCTTGCCGCAAGTGCCTGGCACAGCCGGGTTCGGGCCGCCCCAGAGCGGCACCGAGAGCTCGGTCATGTTGAACTCGGTGAACGTCTCGACATCGAAGCGCTTGCCGAAGGCGATCGCGTTCTCGTCGAACGGGGCGATGATGACCGAGCGCAGCGGATGCTCCCGGTCCCCGGGCGACGCCGGCTGCGCCATCAGGAACTGGACCATCGCCCCGAGCAGGCCGACCGTCGTGATGTCGTAGCGCCGGACGGTTTCCCAGAACCGCGACACGCTGAACGCTTCGATGCAGACCGAGGATCCGCCGTAAATCAGCGCCCAGAGCACGGCGTAGGGGCCGCCGACATGAAACATCGGCAGCTGCAGCAGGTTCCGGTCGCCGGGACCTACGTTGCGGAACCCGGTCGCCGCCGTGTAGCTGTGAATGTAGCTCGAAAGCACGCCCTTGGACGGGCCCGTCGTGCCCGACGTGTAGAGGACCATCTGCGTGTCCCAGGGCGCAATCTCGCGAGTCGATGGGGCCGAACCGGCGCTCGTCAGCGCAGCTTCGTCGATGAGGTCGATGCCGGTCAGGCCCGGTCGCTCCGCGCCGAGCACGACGATCGAGCGCAGGCTTGCCGTGTCGATCGATGCCAGACGATCGATAAGCCGCCCGTCGGCGAGCATCAGGCTCGCGCCCGATTTCCCGACGGCATGCGCGAGCAAACGCCCCCGGTAGCTCGTGTTGATCGGCACGTAGACCGCGCCGAGATAGTTGAGAGCGAGGAACGTCGTGACGGCCATCGGCGTGTTGCCCTGCCACGACAGCACGAAGTCTCCCTGGCGCACGCCGAGGCGCTCGAGCCCGGCGGCATGCCGCTCTATGCGTTCCAGCGCCTCGCCGTAGGTCCAGCATTCGCCGTTCTCGAACAGCATGAACGCGGCATCGGCCTGCTCTGCCGCACGCCGGACCAGCAGTTCGCGGACGACGCAATCGCGGGAGCCTGGCAGGCGAGAGGAATCAGTCATGCCGCGAATTACCGTTGTCGACGCCGGGGCGTCATATTATCGATGGTAGCCGCGTGGCAGATGCAATTCTAATCCCGCTGTGCTCGCCCTTGTGTCGTCGCCACGACCGCCGGTCAGCTTTCCATGCTGGCGCGTTGCGCAGGCAAATATCCTATACTCGGAAAAATCATCGAGTCCCCGGCATCATGGCAAACTACATCAGCAAGATCTTTGGCGCCTCGCCTGTAGGCCCCATACAGGAGCACATGAACGTGTGCTATCAGTGTGCGAAAGAGCTGATTACTTTTTTCCAGCACGTGGTCGCGCGCGACTGGCAGGCAGCGCGGGCGAGCCGGGAAAAGATCGTCACCCTCGAGAACGAAGCAGACGATTTCAAGAAGCAGCTTCGCGGCCAGTTGCCGAAGAGTTTGCTCATGCCTGTCCCGCGCGAGGATTTGCTCGAGCTTCTGCTGGTTCAGGATCGTATCGCCAATCGTGCGCGCGATGTTTCCGGTCTGGTTCTTGGTCGCAGCATACAGTTGCCCGAACCGATACAGCAATCGTTCCTTGCGTTCGTTTCCCGAAACGTGGATGCCGCGAAACAAGCCCGCAAGAGCATTCGAGAGCTGGATGAGCTTTACGAAACGGGTTTCCGTGGTGCTGAAGTCAAGCTCGTCGAAAGCCTGATTCAGGAGCTCGATCAGATCGAGGATGACACCGATCAGATGCAGGTCGAGATCCGAGCTCAGTTGTTCGGAATCGAGAAAGAGCTGCCGCCTGTCGACGTCATGTTTTTATACCGGATCATCGAGCTGACAGGTGACATTGGTGATATGGCCGAGCGCATCGGCCGCCGGCTGGAAGTTCTTCTTTGCCACTAGAAAACGCATAAGAAACTAAAGAATCCGTGGAAGACCAATTAATTTACCTGGCTTTAGCCGGACTCTTCGGCCTGTTCATGGCCTGGGGCATCGGTGCCAACGATGTCGCCAACGCCATGGCGACGTCGATCGGCTCGGGCGCTTTGACTATCCGAAAGGCCATTATCGTCGCGGCCATATTCGAATTTGCCGGCGCCGTCCTGGCCGGTGGCGAGGTGACGTCGACGATTCGGAGCGGCATCATCGAGGCATCCTACGTCGTGGACGAGCCCGAGTTGCTCGTCTACGGGATGCTCGCGGCGCTTCTCTCCGCAGCAGTCTGGCTGCTCGCCGCATCGCGGCAGGGTTGGCCTGTCTCGACGACACACTCCATCGTCGGCGCAATCGTCGGTTTTGCGATCGTGGCCTTCGGGGTGGCGTCCGTCGAGTGGGGTCAGGTCGGCACCATCGTTATCAGCTGGGTGGTATCGCCGTTAACGGCGGGGCTCTTTGCGTTTCTGATCTTCAGTTCGATTCAGTGGCTGATCCTGAGACGGCCCGACCCCCTGGACCGCGCCAAGCGGTACGCGCCGCTCTACATCATGCTGACCGTTGCCCTGATTTCTCTGGTTACGATTCTGAAAGGGCTGCGGCACGTTGGTCTCGAGCTTTCGATAACGCAGGCTTATCTCGTGTCGCTAGGGCTCGCGGCAGGCGTCGCCCTGATCAGCCGGATCTTCATTGTTCGAATCAAGGTCGATAAAAAGGCGGAGAAGAAATTCCACTATGCAACGGTGGAGCGCGTATTCGGGTTCTTGATGATCGTAACCGCCTGCAGCATGGCCTTTGCACATGGCTCCAACGATGTGGCCAATGCGATCGGACCGGTTGCAGCCGTCATCAGTGTTGCCCAATCGGGCGTGGTCGGGCAGCAGTCAGCCGTCTCGATCTGGATCCTGCTGCTTGGCGGCGGCGGCATCGTGCTTGGCCTTGCGACATTCGGACGGCGAGTTATCGCGACGGTGGGCGCCCGAATTACTGACTTGACTCCGAGTCGGGGATTCTCGGCAGAGCTGGCAGCAGCCTCGACCATCGTGCTGGCCTCCGGGACGGGCATTCCGATCTCGACAACGCACACGCTCGTCGGCGCCGTGCTCGGCGTCGGCATGGCCAGAGGGATATCCGCAATCAACCTTGGCGTTGTCGGGCGAATCTTCGTGTCCTGGGTAGTCACGATCCCGGCTGGCGCTTTGCTGACCGTCATATTCTTCTACGTCCTGCGATTCCTGCTCGGCTAGCGCAAGCCGAGAAAGATGGCCTCGGGCGACACGGCGATGGCCTGAGTCAGGCCAGGCCGGCGTCTGTATATGTGTCGGTTGCAAGGCAAAAGTGGCATCATGTGCGGCCTTTCGGAAAGCCAATCAGACCAAGAGAGGGGTATTAGGAGCTCACGATGGGTAATAACAATCTGACCTCCGTCATGGAGGCGGCCGGTGGTCCGGTCAATCTGTTACGCAATTCCAGGGCCGGAATCTATGTCTATCCGGTCGTTGCGCCGGAGTTTTCCAACTGGCGCAGTGAGCAGATGGCATGGCGCAACTCGGCCGTGCTGTTCGACCAGACGCACCACATGGACGAGCTCATCGTCGAAGGCCCGGATTCGGCTGCCTTTCTCGAGTATGTCGGCATCAACAGCTTCGCGAATTTCGATCTGAACCGGGCCAAGCACTTCGTGCCCGTGACGCCCGCCGGCCACGTCATCGGCGACATGATCATTTTCCGCGAGCGCGACGACAAGTTCGTGCTCGTCGGTCGTTCGCCGACGGCCAACTGGGTCAGGTTCCAGGCAGCCATCGGCGACTGGAAGGTCAGCCTGTTGCACGATCCGCGCTCCGACAGCCGTCCGGATGGTCGTGCAATCTACCGCACGCACTACCGGTTCCAGATTCAGGGTCCGCAGGCCGGCGCCATCTTCGAGCAGATGAACGGTGGTCCGATCCCCGAGGTCAAGTTCTTCCACGTCGACTGGATCAACATCGGTTCGCGCCGCGTGCAGGCTTTGCGCCACGGCATGGCCGGGGCGCCGGGTCTCGAAGTCTGGGGGCCGTATGCGGACAAGCACTACATCCAGACCACGATCGCCCAGGCCGCAGCCGATGCGGGCGTCGACATGCGTTTCGTCGGCAGTCGCGCCTATTCGACGAACACGCTCGAGTCGGGCTGGATCCCGTCACCGCTGCCCGGCATCTACACCGGCGACGGCATGATGAAGGACTATCGCGACTGGCTCAGCGCCAACGATTACGAGTCGGTTTGCTCGGTCGGCGGCAGCCTCGTCAGCGACAATATCGAAGACTACTACGTTGATCCGTTCGAGCTCGGTTACGGCTTCTACATTGGCTGGAAGACGGACTTCATCGGCAAGGAAGCGCTGACGAAGATCAAGGAGGCCGGCACGAGCCGGCAGAAGGTCACGATCGAGTGGAATCGCGACGACCTGATGGACGTTATCGCATCCAACTTCGACGAAGGCACGCCATACAAGTGGGTCGATCTGCCGCAGCCGAACTATGCTTCGAGCAGCGCGGACCTCTTGCTCAAGGATGGCAAGCAGGTTGGCATGTCGATGTTCAACGGTTACTCATACAACGAGCGCTGCATGCTGTCGCTCGCCGTTGTCGACCAGGGCATCGAGGTTGGCGATCAGCTGACGCTCGTGTGGGGCGAGCCGGACGCAACCGGCAAGACCTCGATCGAGACGCCGCACCGGCAGGCCGAGATCAGGGTCAAGGTTGCGCCGACGCCATACGCGAAGGAAGCGCGCGAGAACTACGCCGAGAGCTGGCGCACCAAGGGCACCAGCTAGCCCTAAAGAAGGGTCAGACCCCTTTTTTCGGTTAGAGGTTGTCGGGATCGCCGTGCACGATGTCGCCGCCGACGATCGTCAGCACCGAGACGATTTCCCTGATCTCCTCGTCCGAGACGGCGTCGGCGTCGAAGTAGTCGTCGCTCAGGACGATCAGATCGGCATATTTGCCGGGCTCGAGCGTGCCGAGAATGTCCTCTTCGCCGAGGAACCAGCCGTTGGCCTCGGTATACAGAGCCAGCGCGTCGTAGCGCGGCAGTGTCTGGCCTTCGTTGATGAGCTCACCGCGGGCATTGCGCCCGGTGACGATGTAGTAGAGCCCGAGCCACGGGTTCATCGGCGCGATCTGCATGCCGTCGGAGCTCATGCCCATCCGAATTCCGCTTTCCGCCAGCATCCGGAACGGCGGTCCGTTCTGCTGCGCCGTGCCCGAGATATAGCGCCAGCCGCCGAGCACGCTGACGCCACCCCCGAGCGCGCTGAGCTTGTCGGCATATTCGCGGTTGATGAACGGCACATGGGCCAGCACCCAGCGCAGGTTCGAGATGCCGGGCTGGGGCAGCTCGTTATGCACCTGCTCCCAGCCGTCGATGATCACGGCGTAATCGTTGCCCGCCAGCGAGTGGTTCTCGTTGCGCCAGCCGGCTTCGGCGACGCGCCGGGTGCCGGCGAGCCACTCGGGCGTCGGCGCCATGATCATGGCGGCCGTTCCGGCCGTGAACTCGCCGATGCCGACGACCTTCAGCAGGTCATCGCCGAGACCCGGAATGACGTTATCGAGTCGAGCCGCAAGCTCCGGCGTTTCCGGGTCGGCCTCCATGTGCAGGTAGTTGAGCCGGATCCGGTTGATCAGCGCGCCCTCGGCATGCAGCTCACGCAGCGCATCGTACGCGCGGTAGCGATCGAAGTGCGCAGCCCCGTCGGTCGCCGTATGCGTCGCCGGAAAGCCGCCCTGGTCGAGGTGAGTCGTGACGCCGACGTGCGCGGCGTAGCGCATGGCGTCGATCGTGCCGCGCTTCTGATCCTCGAGCGTCTGCAGCTGCCTGAGCTCGAAGAGCGCCTGGGTGGCCGGGCTCGCGGCGCCGAAACCGCCGGCGGCGATCGCCCCGTCGTCTCCGACCTCGATGCCGCGCGACTCGAAGAAGGCCTTGCCCGGCGAGTTGGTTGCCGAGGGGCCGCCAAACGAAATCTGCAGGTAGACCGGATGGTCGGGCACGGCGCCGTCGAGCTCGGCTAGCGTCGGGAAGCGCGGCTGGCCGGGTGCCGGCTCGAACTGCGGCAGATCGTAGCCGCCGATCGAGGTGATCCACTCGCCGGCCGGGATGCCTTCGGCGCGGGCGGCCAGGGTCGCGAGAACCTCGTCGATCGAGTGGGCCGATTCGAGGCGCGCGTCGTGTCCCGGGCGCAGCCCGAGCAGCACGATGTGATTGTGGTTGTCGATAATGCCCGGGATCGCCGTCCGGCCGTTCAGGTCGATCACCTCCGTGCACTCGGTTTGACCGAGGTCGTCGACGTCCGGCGCGCCGAGCTCGAGGATTCGGTCGTCGAGAATACGCACGGATTCGAACACGACCGGGTCGGTGCCGGGCTGTGCGGCCATGGTATGGATGCGCCCGTTGGTCAGGAGCAGGTCGGTGACGTCAGGGCAGGCCTGGGCCAGCGCGTTTCCCGAGGCGGCGAAAGCGGCCAGTGCGGCGCCCGCGGCCATCCGATTGCGGTATTGCTTGCGACGTCGCGGCGATGTGTTCGGCATGATGATCCCCCGGATTGTTCAGCCGAGATCATAACCGAGCGCGCCGTCGAAGCGCGTCTCAGGCGGCGGCTTTCTCGCCGCCTGCCGCTGCGTCCTGCGCCATCAGGTGCTCGAATGCCGAGAGCGCCGCCCTTGCGCCTTCACCGAGCGCAACGACGATCTGCTTGTACGGCACATCGGTCACATCGCCGCAGGCAAAGATGCCCGGCGTTGAGGTCCGGCACTTCCCGTCGATTACGATTTCGCCCGAGCGGTTCGTCTCGACCAGATCGCCGACGAACTGGCTGTTCGGTACGAGCCCGATCTGGACGAAGACGCCCGAGAGCTCCTGCCGCTGTCTGCTGCCATCCTCACGCCCGACGTATTGGATGCCGTCGACCCTGCCGTTCGTCGCCGTGATCTCTTTGGTGGCCACATTGGTCAGCACCGAGATGTTGTCCCGCTGCAGCACGCGATCGACCAGGACGCGGTCCGCCTTTAGCTCGGGCATGAACTCGAACACGGTCACCGAATTGACGATGCCTGCGAGGTCGAGCGCGGCCTCGAGACCGGAGTTGCCGCCGCCGATGACCGCGACGTCCTTGCCCTTGAAGAACGGGCCATCGCAGTGTGGGCAGTACGCGACGCCGTTGCCGATGTTTTCCTTCTCACCCGGGACTCCGAGCTCGCGCCAGCGCGCCCCGGTGGCGACGATGACGGCGCGCGTGCGGATCTCCTCGCCCGAAGAGAGCGTCAGGCGCTTGACGTTGCCGTCCTCGATGTCGTCGACGCGAACATGCTCGCGCAGCGTCACATCGTATTCGCCGAGGTGCCCGCCGAGCGCGGCCGTCAGCTCCGGGCCCGTCGTGGTCGGCACCGAGATCAGGTTCTCGATGCCCATCGTGTCCTTGACCTGTCCGCCGAGCCGGTCGGCGACGAGCGTGACCGCGAGGCCCTTGCGGGCACAGTAGATCGCGGCGCTGACGCCGGCTGGCCCACCGCCAATGATCGTGACGTCCTGCTGCGGCAGCGTCTCCGCCGGTTCGGCCCGGGCGATCGCCGGGTTTCGCTCGATGAGCTTGTCGATGAGATCGCCCGCCTCGACCTTGCCGCTGCCGAAGAGCTCGCCATTCAGAAATACGCTCGGCACGCCCTGGATGTCGCGCTCAGCGATCAGCTCGGGGAACAGACCGCCGTCGATCATCTCGGCCGTTATGCCGGGGTTCAGCAGCGAGAACTGATTCAGCGCCTGCACGACGTCCGGGCAGTTATGGCAGCTTAAGCTGACGACGACCTCGAACTGCAGCGCATCGTCGATATTCGCCACGATGCGCTGCAGGTTGGGATCGAGCTTCATCGGCGTGCCCGCCGCCTGCAGCATCGCGAGGATCAGCGAGTTGAACTCATGTCCGCCGGGGATGCCCGAGAACCGAATGCCCGTGTCCTCCCCGTCGGCTTCGAGCAGGAAACTCAAGGGGCTGCGCAGTCGATCGCCGGCGTCGCGCTCGACGAATTCGATCTTGTCGCCCGCGCTGGCGATGCCCGACAGGAATGCAACGAGCTCATCGCGCTTCGGGTGCTCGCCCGGTTGCAGGACGAACGTGACCTCCTTGTCCATCTGCGCGGCGTACCCGCGCACAGCCTCGAGAATTTCCTTGCTCAACATGATTTCGCCTCCGTAATTGCCTCCGTGTTGCTGCTGGTGCCGGCTTAGATCTTGCCGACGAGATTCAGGGACGGGGTCAGCGTTTGCTCGCCTTCCTCCCAGGCTGCGGGACAGACCTCGCCGGGATTCTCGCGCACGTACTGGGCCGCCTTGAGCTTGCGCAGGAGGTCCGCCGCGTTGCGCCCGACGCCTTCGGCCGTGACTTCGACGGCCTGGATGACGCCGTCCGGGTCGACGATGAAGGTGCCGCGATCCGCCAGTCCCTGGGCCTCACGCATGACCTCGAAGTTGCGCGTGATCGCGCCCGTGGGATCGCCGATCATCGTGTATTCGATCTTGCCGATCGTCTCGGACGAGTCGTGCCAGGCCTTGTGCGTGAAGTGGGTATCCGTTGAGACGGCATAGATCTCGACGCCGCGCTTCCGAAACTCGGCATAGTGATCGGCCAGGTCGCCGAGCTCCGTCGGGCAGACGAAGGTGAAATCGGCGGGATAGAAGAAAAAGACGGCCCAGTTGCCGCGGACATCCGCGTCGCTGACCTCGATGAACTCGCCCTGCTTGAACGCCTGGGCCTGAAATGGCTTGATCTCCGTGTTGATTAACGACATCGGTAGTTCCTCCTTTAACCGTTGAAATCGGGACGCGAGGACGTCCCTGTCCTGCGCTAACGACTATGATGCGGACGTCTGAACGATCTGAAAAGCAGTATTAAATGATCGTTATATTCGATAAAATAGATCAAACTCTTGCGGCAGGAGCAGACCAGGGATGATTTCGTTGCGTCAGATTCACTACGCGCTCGCCGTCGAGGAGACGCTGCACTTTCGCAGGGCCGCCGAGCAGTGCTCGATTTCCCAGTCGGCGCTGAGCACCGCGCTGGCGGAGATGGAGAAGCAGCTCGGCTTCCAGGTCTTCGAGCGCGATAACAAGAAAGTCATCGTCACGCCGCTCGGCCGGGAAGTCCTCGACAAGGCCCGCGTCATCAAGCGCGAGATGAGCGATTTGCAGCGTCTCGCCGATCTGCACGGCAAGCCGCTGAGCTCGGCGATGTCCATCGGCCTGATTCCGACGATTGCGCCGTACCTGCTCCCGATCATCCTGCCGCCCTTGCAGGCGGCTTACCCCGAGCTCGGGCTCGACCTCTCGGAGGCGCAGTCGCATCGGCTCGTCGAGCGCGTCAAGAGCGGCGATCTCGACGCAGGGATCCTGGCGCTGCCCTACGACACCGACGGCTTGCTGACGTTTCCGTTCTGGCGCGAGAACTTCTACTGGATCACGCACAGCAGTGACGACAGCGTCAGGACCAAGCGCATCCGCGCCGATCAGATCGATCCGCGGCGGCTGATGCTGCTGGAGGAGGGCCACTGTCTCAAGGATCAGGCGCTCGCGGTCTGCCAGCTGACCGAGACGGGCACGCACAACCTGAGCGCGACCAGCCTCGAGACGCTGGTGCAGCTCGTTGCCGGCAAGATGGGATCGACTCTCGTGCCCGAGATGGCGGTGGCATCGCTCGTCGACGGTAACCCGGATTTGCAGAAGCTGCCGCTTGCCGAGGCCGGTCCGCATCGGGAGATTGCGTTTATCGTCAGGCCGACCTACCCGGGCGTCCGCAGCATCGAAACACTGCGCGCGCTGTTCCGGCGCGAGCTTGGCACGCGCCTCGGCAGGGTGGCGCCGATGGCGGCAGGCAGCGCTTCGCACCGCTGAAGGGCTGGCCCGGCTATGCCAATTTCGACGCGGCCGCTACCTGCTGCTGCCGATCACGCATCATCGTTCGCAAGCGCGGGTTCGAGTATCAGCTCGCGCCGGCCGGGAAGGCGCTCGCGCCCGTCGTCATGGAGATCGGCAAGTGGGGCATGCGCCGGGTTTACGCCGGCCTGACCGAGGAACGCATGAATAGGGTCGTGCCGCTGCGAGAGATAGCGGTATTCCTGCAAGCCGAGCATCTGCCGGCCGGCGACACGGTCATCCAGTTCACTTTCACGGATCTGGTGGGGAGACACGGGTCTGCCTGCATCCCGTGAGGACGGGCATGGCAGTGAGAAACTGGATCGGATTACAATCGTTTCATGCAGGAAAAGAACGAAGACATGCTCCGGGCCTTTGGTGAGTTCGTCAGGGCACAGCGACGGCTGGCGCAAGTCTCTCAGCGCAACCTGGCCAGAATGTCCGGCGTTTCGGATTCCTACCTTAGCCAGCTCGAGCGCGGCAACTACATGCCCTCGGCACAGGTGGTCAAGGCGCTGGCGCAGGCCTTCGGTCTCGAGCCGCGACAGCTTTATATGATGCTCGGAATTATCGACGAGGACGAGGAGGGCCGCCCGAACGTCGAGCAGGCCATCCAGCTCGACACGAGGCTCGACGACAACCAGAAGGAATCGCTGCTCAGCGTCTATAGATCTTTCGTCGGAAAGGACTAAAATGCGCGCCCGGTCTATGGCCGGGCGAAATATGTTTCGGGCTTAGTCGATCGGTTCGTGCTGCGGGGGGCAAGGCGCGGGCCAACAGAGAACGAGGTTTCAGATGCAAGATTCCCCCCACCCACCCTGGTTAGATCTCTACCGCTCGGTCCCGGCAACGATTGACCCTGAAGCGGCGACGGGCCTCGACATGTTTCGGGCGACGCTTGCCAGGCGCCCCGATTCGCCGATCTGCCATTACTTCGAGCGGTCGGTTACCGCGGCGGAGGTGGATGCCGCCTCGGATGCCCTGGCCTGCGCCTTCCGCGAATGGGACATCCGGCACGGCGACCGGATCGCGATGTACCTGCAGAACATCCCGCAGGTGATGATCACCGTGCTTGCGGCCTGGAAGTGCGGCGCCGTCGTCGTTCCATGCAATCCAATGCTGC
>DATCZB010000038.1:0-4490 GCA_036526155.1 Gammaproteobacteria bacterium | reverse complement strand
GTTGCCGCCTCATGGCGCCGCGAGCGCTGGGACTCGCTCAGGCTGCTGACGCCCAACCACCAGAGCCGGCTGCCGGGATATGTCTATGATGGGCCGGATCCGGACGGCTATATGTCGATGCCCGAGCTCATCGGGTTCATCGAGGGCTACTCCAACGCGATCGACGCGCCCGTGCGCGCGCCGGTGAACGTGACGTCGGTCAGGCAGAGCGACGATGGTTACCGCATCTCCACCGACCAGGGCGAGCTCGGGTGCCGCAAGCTCGTGCTCGCGACCGGTGCCTGTAATCGGCCGGCCGTGCCCAAACTCAGCGCCGCCGTGCCCGAATCGATCCGGCAGCTGACACCGTTCGACTACAACAATCCCGACTCCTTGCCCGAGGGCGGCGTGCTCGTGGTCGGCGCCTCGGCAACGGGCCTGCAGCTGGCCGAGGAGATCCGGCGCAGCGGCCGGCCGGTCACGATCTCGGTCGGCGAGCATGTCCGGCTGCCGCGAACCTACCGCGGCCGCGACGTGCTCTGGTGGATGGAAGCCTCGGGCATCTGGAACGAGCGTTACGACGAGATCGACGACCTCGACCGCGCGCGCGGCCTGCCGTCGCCGCAGCTGGTCGGCACACCCGAGCACTCGTCACTCGATCTCAATGTGCTGCAGGCGGCGGGCGTCGAAATCGTCGGCCGCTTCTCGGCCGTCCGTGACGGCGAGGCGCTGTTCTCGGGCGGCCTGCGCAACCAGTTCTCGCTGGCCGACCTCAAGATGAACCGGCTGCTCGGCACCTTCGACGAGTGGGCCGAGCTTAAGGGAAACGTCGAGGCCGACGCGCCGGAGCGCTTCGAGCCGACGCGGGCGCCGGAGCGGCCGCGGCTCAAGCTCGATCTCGCAGGCGGCGAGATCTCCTCGATACTGTGGGCCACGGGGTTTCGGCCGGACTACAGCTGGCTCGACGTGCCGGTGCTCGATCACAAGGGCCGGCTGCGCCACGACGGCGGCGTCGTCGACGCACCGGGGCTGTACGCGCTCGGACTGCCGGTGCTGAGGCGCCGCAAGTCGACGTTCATTCACGGTGCCGGGGACGATGCGCGCGACATCGTCGGGCACCTGGCGCAATCGCTGGCGTAAGGCGGCGGCGTCAGTCGGGCAGCGTCAGCGCGACGAGCTCGCCGCCGCGTTCGCCGGCCACCGGCAGCACGAGGTACTGCTTGCCGTTGATCGCGTAGCTCATCGGCAACCCGCTCGAGGCGCCGGGCAGATCGACCGCGGCGATATCCTCGCCCGTGGCCTTGTCGTAGGCGCGAAGCACGGGCGTCCCGCCCCAGCCATCGGTGCCGAACAGCAGCGTCTTTGTCGCGAGCACCATCGCTCGCGTCGCGCGGCCGGTCTCGGGAATCTCGACGCCTTCGAGCGCCGGATTGCTGAGCACGTTCTCAGGCGTCGGGCCATTGGCGCGCATCCAGACGTGCTCGCCCGTGTTCATGTCGATTGCCGTGATCCGGCCCCAGGGCGGCTTGACGATCGGCAGGCCCGCGAGTTCGGGGAATGCCGGCGCGCCGCCGCGGATGTAGCCGACGTCCCGGCCGTCATCGGGTGGCACGAGCGAGAGCACGAACGGGCTGGTGAACGAGCCGATGTAGAGCATCCCGGTTTCCGGATCGAAGCTCGCGGCCTCCCAGTTGGCGCCGCCGACGGCGTTCGGCAATGAGATCGTGCCGCTCGTGCCGTCCGGCGCATCGGCCAGCGACGGCGGCGTGAAGATCGGGCCCGTGCGCACGCCCTCGAGCCACTCGAGCGCCTCGGCGCGCAGCTCGGGCGTGAAGTCGATGACGTCGTCTTCGACGAAACCCTGGCGATCGAATGCCGCGGGCCGGGTCGGGAACGGCTGGGTCGGCGACGTCCATTCGCCCGGCACATCCGAGGCCGCCACGGGGCGCTCCTCGATCGGCCAGATCGGCTCTCCGGTCACGCGATTGAACGTGTAGACCCAGGCCTGCTTGGTCACCTGCGCCACGGCCGGGATCTCCTCGCCGTCGACCACGAGGTCCATGAGGATCGGCGCGGTCGGGTTATCCCAGTCCCAGATGTCGTGATGAATGAGCTGGTAATACCAGACGACCCGCCCGGTGCGCGCGTCCACGCAAACGATCGAGTTGCCGTAGAGGTTGTTGCCGGGCCGCTCGCCGCCGTACCAGTCATTGGTCGGCGCCTCGACCGGCAGGTAGACGAGACCGCGCTCGACGTCGGCTGAGATCCGGGCCCAGACCCCGGCGTTGCCGGTGTACTCGGCTGAGCCGTCGAGCCAGGTGTCGTAGCCCGGCTCACCGGGTTCCGGAATCGTGTGGAACGACCAGAGCTCCTGGCCGGTGCGGACATCGTAGGCGCGGACGTCGCCCTTGACGTTCTGCCGCGACGGCGGATTCGCACCCGGCGCATGGGCCGGACCGACGATGATCGTGTCGTCGATGATGATCGGCGGTGAGCTGTTGCCGATGCGCGCGTGATCCGTTTCGCCACCACGCACGCCGGGGAGCATGTCGACGATGCCGCGCTCGCCGAAGCCCGGCACGGGGCGCCCGCTCGCCGGGTCGAGCGCGAACAGCTGGAACCCCGGCGTCACGCCGATCAGCCGATCGTTGCCGGCGCCGTCGGTCCAGTAGGACAGGCCCCGGCCCGAGTTCTTGCGCGGCGCCCGGTCGAATCGCTCCGGGTCTTCCTGCGGCCGCCAGATCCAGAGCGTCTCGCCGGTTTCAGGGTCGATTGCGACGACGTTGCGCGTGATGCCTGCGGTCGTGTAGAGCACGCCGCCGATCATCAGCGGCGTCGCCTCGTTCTTGGCTTCCGGTCGCGGCCCGAAGTTGCCGCTCTGCCAGCGCCAGGCAACGCGCAGGTCGGCGACGTTGCTCGCGTCGATCTGATCGAGCGGCGAGTAGCGATGCGCGGCGAGGTTGCCGCCGTAGTGGCGCCACTCGACCATCTCGTCGAGTTCCGCGCCGGGTGCCGCCGCGTTGGCCGCAGCATTTGCTTCCGGCTCGATGGCGGACCCACCGACCTCGGCAACCGGCTCGTCCGGCGCCGAGCATCCGGCCGCAGCACAGGCCGCGAGCGCGACGACGAGTGAGCGCAACATTTGTTTTTCTATTCCGGCCATGGCGGGCCCTGCTCTCCCTCGGGAATCGGCGCGAGGCCGCGGTAGACGAACTTCTGCAGCCGCTTGCCCTCGTAGGTTTCGGTCGTATAGAGATTGCCGGCCGAGTCCACGGCGATGTTGTGCACGCCGAAGAACTGCCCGGGCTGGCGGCCGCCGCCGCCGAAGCTCGTCAGGATTTCCATCGACTCGCGATGAATGACGTAGATTCGCTCGTTGAGCCCGTCGGCGAGAAAGATATAGGCCTGCCCCGGATCTCTGGACAAGGCGATGTCCCAGACCGAGCCGTCACCGCGCGTCTCGGGCGCGACCATGAGCTCGTCGACGAAGCTGCCGTCGGTCTGAAACACCTGAATCCGGTCGTTGGCGCGGTCGCAGACATAGACGAGACCGTCGTTCGAAGGCTGGGCGCAGTGCACGGGATTCCTGAACTGCTGTGCCGGCGGCGCATCGGGATCGTAGAGACCGAGGTCCGTATCGTCGGGTGAGTTGCCGTAGGCGCCCCAGTAGCGCTTGCGCTCACCGGTATCGGCGTCGATGACGACGACGCGGCGGTTGCCGTAGCCGTCGGCGACGTAAGCCTCGTTCGCCGCCGGGTCGATCGAGATCTCGGCGGGACTGCCGAAGTTCTCGGGATCATGGCTGCCCGTGTTCTGGTCGGGCGTGCCGAGCTGCATGATCAGGCGACCGTCGCGCGTGAACTTGAGAATATGCGAATCGGCGACGTCGTTGCCGCCGATCCAGATGTTGTCCATGTGATCGACGGTCAGGCCGTGGTTCGACGTCGGCCAGTCGTAGCCTTCGCCCGGCCCGCCCCAGGAGCTGACGACGTTACCCTCGGCGTCGAGCTCGACCACGGGCGGCGCTGCCGAGCAGCAGGCGCCGGTCGGCGTGTTCTCGCCGGCGCTCGCTTCAGTTCGCGCATTCAGTGAGCCGGGCCGATGCAGGATCCAGACGTGATCGCGCGAATCGACCGACAGGCCGATCGTCGAGCCGAGCAACCAGTTGTTTGGCAGGGGTTTGGGCCAGAGCGGATCGACCTCGAAGCGCGGCGCGTAACCCGGCGTGCCGGGCGCGACGTCGGCGCTGGCTGCGCCCGCCGATGCTGCCGTTGAAGTGGCTTCCGGGCCGGCACCGCAGCCCCCGAGCGCAACCGCGATCGCAACCGCGGCCACCGTTTCGAACCGACGCGTCATAATCTCCCCCCTTCGGCCTCGAGTTTAGCGGAATTCGCAAGACGTGACAGACAGCGGCAAGATCAGGTTCCGACTGCTTTTCGTTGCCGCGATCGTGCTGGCCGTGGCGGTTCCGGCAAGCCGGGCGCACGAGATTCCGGGCGACGTCACCGTCC
>DATCZB010000037.1:0-5607 GCA_036526155.1 Gammaproteobacteria bacterium | reverse complement strand
CGCACCTGATTTCCTTTGACTCCGAGCACCGTAACGGTGACTTCGTCGCCAATAACCACCGTCTCCCCAACTCTTCGGGTCAGGATCAACATAGCCAAACTCCTTCTCGGACATCGCGATGTCCGTGGCTAGACCGACCTGATTATTAGTTATGGGATTGGCCGGCCTTCCCTAGGAGGTTTCCCCCCCTCCGTGACCTTATGGTAATGCATTTGAGACGCAATTGGCCCGAATAAAGGCATCTTAAGGATTATGTTAGACGCAGTCTAAGCGTCAGCGGCCGCCAGAGTGGTCTCAACGAGCCCCAACGCGCCATCCAGAGCCTCCGGGCGGGTCCCGCCAGCCTGGGCGAAATCGGGCCGCCCGCCGCCACTGCCGCCGACCTCGGCAGCGATCGGCTTGATGATGTCGCCGGCCCGGAACCGGTCGGTCAGGTCCGACGTGACCCCGGCGACGAGCCGGACCTTGTCGCCCTCGACCCCGCCGAGCACCACAATCCCGGAGCCGAGCTTGTCCTTGAGCTTGTCGGTCGAGGCGCGCAGCGACTTGGCGTCCGCGCCGTCGATCCGCGCGACCAGGAGCTTCACGCCGGCGACCGTCTTGACGTCGTCGAGCAGGTCGCGACCGGACCCGGTCGCGAGCCTGGCCTTGAGCTCCGCGATCTCGCGCTCGAGCTGGCGCGTGCGCTCCGTCAGCTGGCCGAGCTTGACTGGCAGCTCATCGCGCGTGCCCTTGATCAGCGCCGCCGCCTCACGCAGCGTTCGGTCGCTGTCCCTGACCCAGGCCAGCGCACCACTTCCGGTCACGGCCTCGATACGCCGCACGCCGGCAGCAATGCCCGATTCGGATGTGATCTTGAAGAACCCGATATCTCCGGCGCGACCGACGTGCGTGCCGCCGCAAAGCTCGGTCGAGAAATCCCCGATGCGAAGCACGCGGACGTCGTCACCATACTTCTCGCCGAAGAAAGCGAGCGCGCCGGCCGCGATGGCATCCTCATACGGCAGGACCCGCGTCTCGGCACTCGCGTTCGCGCGGATCTGGTCGTTGACCAGCGTCTCGATCTGCTCGAGCTCCGTGGGCATGACCGGCTCGTAGTGGGCGAAGTCGAAACGCAGGCGATCGGGCGCCACGAGCGACCCCTTCTGCTGCACGTGATCGCCGAGCACGGTCCGGAGCGCCGCATGCATCAGGTGAGTGGCCGAGTGATTCAGGACGATCGCCGCGCGGCGGCCGGAATCGATCGCCGCATGCAGCTCGTCGCCGACCGCCAGGCTGCCCTCGACGACCCGGCCCATGTGACCAAAGGCCGAGCCGAGCTTCTGGGTATCCTCGACCTCGAAGCGAACGCCAGCAGCCGAGAGTGTTCCCGTATCGCCAACCTGGCCGCCGCTCTCGGCATAGAAGGGCGTGGCCTCGAGCACGACCGTGCCCGACTCGCCCGATGCAAGCGAATCGACGGCGTCCCCGCTCTCGTTGAACAGCGCGTGGACTTTCGAGTCGGCGACACTTTGCTCGTAGCCCAGAAAATCTGTGGCCTCTTCGAGCCGCGGCGCGTGGTCGCCGCCGGCCTTGAAGCGGCTCGCCTTCTTGGCCTTGTTGCGCTGCACGCTCATGGCCGCTTCGAACCCGGCCCGATCGACGCTGAAGCCGTGCTCGCGTGCGTAGTCGGCCGTCAGGTCCTCGGGAAAGCCGTAGGTGTCGTAAAGCTTGAACGCGGTCTCGCCGGGGATCGTGCCACCCTTGCCAAGCTTGCCGGTGGCGTCCTCGAGCAGACGCATGCCCTGCGACAGCGTCTCGGCGAAGCGCTGCTCTTCCTGCAGCAGCACGCGCTCGACGTGGCTGCGTTTCTTGCCCAGAGTCGGATAAGCATCTCCCATCGTCGTTTCGACGCTCGAAACCAGCATATGGAAGAACGGGTCCTCCATGCCGAGCTTGTAGCCGTGGCGAATCGCGCGCCGGATGATCCGGCGCAAAACATAGCCGCGACCCTCGTTGCTCGGCAGAACGCCATCGGCGATCAGGAACGAGCAGGCCCGGATATGATCGGCAATGACGCGCAGCGACTTGCTCTGGAGATCCTCGGTGGCCGTGGCCTCGGCAGCCGCCGCGATCAATGCGGCGAACAGGTCGATCTCGTAATTGGAATGCACGCCCTGCATCACCGCGGCGAGGCGCTCCAGCCCCATCCCCGTGTCGACCGAGGGTTTCGGCAACGGCGTCAGCTCGCCGAATTCGTTGCGGTCGTACTGCATGAAGACGAGATTCCAGATCTCGACGTAGCGGTCGCCCTCGGCCTCCGGGCTGCCCGGCGGGCCGCCCGGCACATGCGCGCCGTGGTCGTAGAAAATCTCGCTGCAGGGACCGCAGGGACCCGTCTCGCCCATGGCCCAGAAATTCTCGCTCTCGCCGAGACGCGTGAAACGGCCCGGATCGATGCCGATCTCGTCGATCCAGATCGACGCTGCCTCGTCGTCGTCGGTGAAGACTGTGCACCAGAGCTTCTCCGGCGGCAGACCGAGCACCTCAGTCACGAACTTCCAGGCGTAACCGATCGCCTCCTGTTTGAAATAGTCGCCAAAGCTGAAGTTGCCGAGCATCTCGAAGAAGGTGTGATGGCGCGAGGTATAGCCTACGTTCTCGAGGTCGTTGTGCTTGCCCCCCGCACGCACGCAGCGCTGGGCCGTGACGGCCCGCGGCACCTCGCGTGACTCGGCACCGAGAAAAACATCCTTGAACTGCACCATGCCCGCGTTCGTAAACAGCAGGGTCGGGTCGTTGATCGGCACGAGCGATGAGCTCGCGACCTCCTCGTGGCCGTTATCGACGAAGTAGTCGATGAACGCTCGGCGCAGTTCGTTACTCGATTTCATGCGGCAATTCTAATCGTCGTCAGATTCCAGTGCGCGTCGGATCTGGTCATGGCCGAAACCCCGGTACTCGAGGAATCGCATCTGCCTGGCCTTCTCCTTGAAATCGTCGGGCAACGAGCGGCCGAAGCGCTTGACCCTCGTTTCCCGCGCGAGCGCATCCCAGTCGAAGCGCGCATCGTCCAGAAAGTCGCTCGACGAATCAATGCCCCGCTCGGACAGCTCCCGCTCTATGCGGCGCGGGCCATGGCCTCTGGCATAGCGCGACTCGACGAAACTTTGCGCGAAGCGATCGGCCGACAGGAGCCCGTCGTGCTCGAGCTCGTCGAGCACCTCGGCCACGAGAGGCTTATCGAACGACCGCGCGACGAGCTTCTGCTCGAGCTCGAGCCGGCTGTGCTCCCGGCGGGCAAGCAGATCCATCGCGCGGCGCCGACAGGCCGGCCGGTCTTCGCTCATGCCGGCTGCGTTCGCTTCAGGCTTGCTTGACGGCCTCGATCGGCTCGGCGTCCGCGACAGGCTTCAACGCGCTCGGCAGCAGCCTGGCCCGAATCTGCTTCTCGATATCGTCTGCGATATCCGGATTCTCGATCAGGAAGTCGCGCGCGTTTTCCTTGCCCTGACCGACCCGGTCACCCTTGTAGCTGTACCAGGAGCCGGATTTCTCGACGATGCCTTCCTGAACGCCGAGATCGATGATCTCGCCCTCGCGCGAGATGCCGTGACCGTAAAGAATCTCGAACTCGGCCTTCCGGAATGGCGGCGCGATCTTGTTCTTCACGACCTTGACGCGGGTCTCGTTGCCGAGCACCTCGTCGCCCTTCTTGATCGCACCGATCCGCCGAATGTCGAGCCGAACCGACGAGTAGAACTTGAGCGCGTTGCCGCCGGTCGTGGTTTCGGGGCTGCCGAACATCACGCCGATCTTCATCCTGATCTGGTTGATGAAAATGACGAGGCAGTTCGAGCGCTTGATATTGGCCGTCAGCTTGCGAAGCGCCTGCGACATGAGCCTGGCCTGCAGGCCGACGTGCGAGTCGCCCATCTCGCCTTCGATCTCGGCCTTGGGCGTCAGCGCCGCGACCGAATCGATGACGACGAGGTCGACCGCACCGGACCGGACCAGCATGTCGGTGATCTCGAGCGCCTGCTCACCGGTATCCGGCTGCGAGATCAGCAAGTCGTCGACGTTGACGCCGACCTTGGCGGCGTAGACAGGGTCGAGCGCGTGCTCGGCATCGACGAACGCCGCCGTGCCACCCTGCTTCTGAATCTCGGCAACGACCTGAAGCGTCAGCGTCGTCTTGCCCGAAGACTCCGGGCCATAGATCTCGACGACGCGCCCCTTCGGCAGACCGCCGACACCGAGCGCGATGTCGATCCCGAGGGAGCCGGTTGAAACGACCTCGATGTCGCGTGAGGCCGTCGAATCGCCCAGGCGCATGACCGAGCCCTTGCCGAATTGCTTTTCGATCTGGCCTAGCGCGGCGGTTAGTGCTTTCTTGCGGTTTTCGTCCATCAAATGTTCCGTTTTGGGTGTGTGCGCAGCGTGAGAAGAGACTGATGATTATTCCACATAACGCGGTGCCCGGCAGCCGCCATTTTGCCCCTCAACGAGGGGTTTTCCGGGACCGGGAGTCAGGCCGTCAGGCCGTCAGCGCGTCGTGCAGCGTCCTGATTGCATGCGCGACCGCCTGCCGGCGAACGGCCTCGCGGTCGCCCTCGAAGCGGACACTGTGGCTCCAGTCCAGCCCCCGCAGCGACCAGGCAAAATGGACCAGCCCGACAGGCTTCTCTGCCGTCCCGCCGTGCGGCCCGGCAATGCCGCTGACGGCAATCGACGCCGGTGCCGAGGTCGCGCGCCGGGCGCCCGCGGCCATCTCGCGAACCACGGCTTCGCTGACGGCACCGTGCGCGTCTAGCGTTGCGGCCGAGACGCCAAGCAGCCTGACCTTGGCCGCATTGGAATAGGTCACGAAGCCGCCCTCGAACCAGTCGCTCGAGCCCGGCACATCGGTCAGCACTTTGGCGATCCACCCGCCGGTGCACGACTCCGCGACCGTGACCCTGGCGCCGGCAGCCAGCAGCGCGCGGCCGAGCAATTGGGCATCGGCCCAGAGCGCCTTGTCGTCCGGTGGTGCGACTTCAGCGGAATGCATCGGCGCGCACGACCCGCTCGTATAGCTCGATGTAGCTGTCGGTCATGCGCTCGATTGTAAAGCGCGACTCGATGGTCCGCCGCGCCGCTGCGCCAAGCCTGGCGCGACGGTCCGGGTCCACGACCAGCTCGAGGGCAACCCGACACCACGCGTCACCGTCATCGGGCGCTACGAGACAGCCGTCTACGCCGTCCTCGATCACGTCGATAATCCCGCCGACGGAGGACGCGACGACGGCCAGGCCGGCGCTCATGGCCTCGAGCACGACAGCCCCGAGACCCTCGCGCCTGGCCGGATGCAAAAACAGATCGAATCCCGGCAGGAGCGCGGCGCATTCGGGATCGAAGCCGCAAAAGAGCACGTGCTCCTCGAGACCGAGCCGTAAGACCTGCAACTCGAGCCTGGCCTGCTCGGGGCCCTGCCCGAACAGGAGCAGCCGGAACCTGGGCTCCGCCGTGATGAGCCGCGCCGCGAGAGGCAGCAGGAAGTCCTGGGCCTTACGCCGAATCAATTGCGCCGCCGAGACGGCGAGCAGTGCGTCGGCTGGCAGGTCATAGCGCTCGACGACGCGGGCCCGC
>DATCZB010000036.1:0-3522 GCA_036526155.1 Gammaproteobacteria bacterium | reverse complement strand
CGCAGCCTCACGGTCTCCTCGAGGTCGTTCGGGCCGGACCCCAGCACCACGACGGTGGTCACGCCATAGTCAGCGGCAACCTTGAGCTGCGAAGTCAGTTGCTCGCGGACCGTCAGATCGGCCCGGCCTTCGTTCAGGTGGCCGTGCGCGTTGATGAGCCCCGGAATGATGGTCTTGCCGGAGAGCGCGATATGCACGGCATCGTCGGGGCGGCTCGTCGTCGCGGCAGGCCCGGCCGCTACGATCCGGCCGTCACGAAGAACGAGCGCGGCCTGCTCGATGGGTGCGGCGCCCGTGCCGTCGATGAGGCGCGCGCCGGTCAAGACAATCGTATTGCCCTGCGCATGAGCGAGCTCGGCGAATCCGCCGGCCGCCAAGAGCAGTGTGCCCGCAGCCAACGCGGCGAGAGGTCGGGTCGTTCGAGTCATTGTTATCCCCTTGCTTACGTTCGTCTTCCTGGCGTGGGAGCGACGTCCTCGTCGCGACGGACCTGGTCCGTCGTCTTTTACGCCTCGATTCCGAGCAACTCGACGAGATTGCCTCCAAGTATCGCTTCCTTCTCGGCGTCGCTCAGCGTCGGCGAATTCAGGATGAGATCGAGCGTATCCGGCCAGCCATGCGGCATATCGGTGCCGTAGACCACCTGGCCCGCGCCGCCGACCGCGACGAGGTGCCGCAGCCCTTCGTCGTTGAACACCATCGAGTCGACGAGGATCTGGTCCCGGAAGTACTCGCTCGGCGCGCGCTTGTTCCTGCAGGCCGAGTTGCCGCGCGCGCGTTCGCAGCCGACGTCCGAGCGGCCGACGTAGGACGGCAGGAAGCCGCCGCCGTGGGCGGCGCAGATCTTCAGGTCGGGGAAGCGGTCGAGCGTGCCGTCCATGATGATGCGCGACAGGAACAGCGTCGTCTCGAGCGGGTTGCCGATGACGTTGCCGAGCCCCCCGGTGCCGTCGAGCGCGTTCGGCTGAACGATGTTCGGCGCGCCCTGCGGATGCATGAACACCGGCACGCCGAGCTCCTCGGCCTTGGCCCAGAACGGGTCGTAGCGCTCGCTCGTGGGTAACTCGCCCTGGACGTGGCCACCGACCGAGCCGCCGCGATGGCCGAGTTCGGTCACGGCGTACTCGAGCTGCTCCGCGGCGAGCTCGGGGAACTGCAGCGCGGGCGAGGACAGACCCACGAAGCGGTCCGGATGCTGCCGGCACCAGCTCGCCATCTGCTCGTCGTTGATGCTGACGATCTGTTCAGCCTGCGCTCGATTGGCCTCGTACCACCAGTAGCGGTTCACGCTCAGGGCCGCGACGTCGATGCCCCAGGCATCCATCTCGGCGATCCGCTCGGGACCCAGGGTCCGGCTGAGATCGGCGTTTTCCATGCTCGTGCCGCGGATGATGCCGGCAACCTCGGCGAAGTCGCAGTGAGCGTGAATATCGACGACGCGCACACGGCGCCCGCCGACCCGTATGACTTTTCTGCCCTGCGCGAGAGCGCCTCCCGAAAGGTCGAACAACAGCCCCGCCGCCGCGGCGCTTCCCATCGCGAGAAATGATCTTCTTTTCAGCATATCGCTGGCCCCCTAGTTTGTTGCCGGACCTGGTCTGTCTTCCCGTGGGAGCGACCGGGCGGTCGCGATTCCCTGCCCGCCATTCTACGCTACCGGACCTGGCGTGCGACTAGCCGGACGTGGCCCGTCCTCCCGTGGGAGCGGCTTTAGTCGCGAGTCTCGGTCCTGATCCGCGGGCGCGCAAACCTTGTCTACGAGGTACTCCGCTGACCTGATCGAGCCGGTCAACTATGTCCTCCGCGCCCACAGGCCTGGTCTGTTAATCTTCCCGACTCAGGCTTTCTCCAGCACACAGTCCCTGATCGCAGGGAAGAAATCGGGCTGCTCGCTGACGTCGATGAAGTTGATGTGGGTGTAGATCTCCGGAACGGCATCCAGGGAATGGGTGATGGGCAGCATGGTCAGGCGTTTCTCCACCGCGCGCTTGTAGGCCAGGTCCATCTCGTTGCGGCCGTGGCTCTTCGGTCCGTAATAGTTCTTCGTGAACACGGGGATGAAGTACTTCGTGTCGACGATGGCCCACATGTATTTCGGCGTGAACGGCTCCCCGAGGGCGATCTCGTCCTTGTCGAAAAAGACGCTCAGCTCGCTGCCGTCGGGCTTGCGTAAAGCCTTGAGGGGGCCGTAGAGGTTCTCCTCTACCCATTTGCCGTCCGCTCTCGAATAGCTGACGAACACGTCGTATTTGCCGGTGCCTTCCGGAACGCCGGTCACGAGGTACAGGTAGGCAAAGCGTGCGGCAAGAATGGCTGCTACCGCGATTCCCACTGCCGGCAACCCGACCGGGATGACCCAGCCGAGAAACACGAACAACCCGAGTGCGCCGAGCAACAAACCCAGCGACAGCGTTGCCGCGATCACCGCGAGGAGGTAGGGCCGCTTCTGCACCGGCCTCGCGTACTTGAACAGCAGCGCATAGACGAGCACGGCAAACAGGGAGAAGAACACGACCTCGCCGATGACGAACAACGGGCTTTCGACCGGCAACCGGGCATTGACGTTTCCCGCCAGCTGGTCGTCGATGGCCCACGCCAGCGCTTTCGGCCCCGCGACCGGAAGTCCTTCCGGCGTGTCCTCCGCGGTATTGCCGATGATGAGAATCCGGTCATCCATGAACAGCGCCGAGTCCTCCTCCCCGCCGGGGGCGACCAGCACGCCGCCCGACTCCGCGCCGGGCTCGAAGCGGAATGTCCAGGTTCGCTCGTCCACGGCCTGCTCGGGGCCTAAGGGCAAGACATAGGTTCTGCCCTCGACCGGCTCGATCTCGTCGTTTAGCGCACGCGCGAGCCGCAGTGGAAGCGCCTCGACATATTGAATCGAGCCGCCTCGGGTCGGCAGCGAGATCTCCGATGGATAGGTCACGAAGCCCGCGCCGGTGTTGAGGTTGGTATGCAGATAGCCGCCGAAGAACAGCGCGTACAGATCTCTCAAGTGTTCCGACTCCCGATCCTCGAATACCTCGCCGGCGAGATTCAGCGTGTTGAACACCGCGAGCACCGGGATGCCCTCGTTCGTTAAGGCTTCTACGGCTGCATACAGATCGTCCCTCGCCGCGGAGACGTTGGCGAAGTAGATGTCCAGGACGACGGCGTCGGGCGCATTGCCCGCGGCGACCTCCTCGCGCACGCGTTGCAGCAGCTCGACGAGGCGCATGCGCCAGATGCCGATCGCCCGGTCGCGCGGCAGAGTGCGATCGAGCGTCCAGGGATGCTCGACATCGATCAGGTACAGGTCCTGATTGAGCCTGAGCTCCTCGGCCGGGTCCATGTAGACCTGCGCGTAGACGAAATAATCGACCTGCCGCCAGGCATCGGTGAGAAATACGATCCCGGTCAGCGCCAGGAAGAAGACGCCGAGGTAGATACCCAGGCGGCGCAGGCTACTCAATGCCTAACGTCTGGCGGATCTCCGCCGCTGCGGCCATAAATGTGTTATAGCCTTCGACGTCGTCCACGAGA
>DATCZB010000035.1:0-4163 GCA_036526155.1 Gammaproteobacteria bacterium | reverse complement strand
GGCGTCAAGCTCGACAACCTGGTGCAGATCGCTCACAACGTTCACATCGGCGCGCATACAGTCATGGCGGCCATGTCCGGTGCCGCGGGCAGCACGCGAATCGGCAAGCGTTGCAAGGTCGGCGGCGCGGTGATCATGGTTGGACATCTGACGATTTGCGACGACGCGATGTTCACCTTCGCCAGTATCGTAACCAAGTCGGTCACCGAACCCGGCGTTTACGGTGGTAGCCTGCCGGCCGAGGAAGCGTCAAAATGGCGTCGCAACGCGGCGCGATTCCGGCAGCTCGACGCGATCCACGATCGCCTGCGGATACTCGAGCGCCAGGTCGAACAACTCTCAGGAAAAACAACAGCAGATGACTGACGAATACGCGATCGATATCGAGGGAATTATCGAGCGGCTGCCTCACCGATTTCCTTTCTTGCTCGTGGACCGCGTCCTGAGTATCACGGCGGGAGAGTCCATCACGGCGATCAAGAATGTCTCGATCAACGAGGCGCACTTCGAAGGCCATTTTCCGCAGTACCGGGTGATGCCGGGCGTCCTGATCATCGAGGCGCTGGCTCAGGCTGCCGGCGTCCTCTCCTGGGAAACGGCCAGGGACGAGGCGGACAAGGTCGAGATTCTCTATCTCGCCGGGCTCGAGAACGTCCGCTTCAAGAGTCCGGTGACGCCCGGCGATCAGCTCATTCTCAAGGCCGAGCTCCTGAAGCGGCGGCGGGCACTGTGGCGGTACGGCTGCGTCGCGGAGGTCGGCGGTCAGGTCGCGGCCGAGGCTCAGGTTCTCCTGGTTACCAGGAAAGCGCCTTGATCGACGAGCGGGCGATTGTCTCGCCTGACGCGCGGTTGCATCAGGATGTCAGCATCGGTCCCTGCGCAATCATCGGGCCGGATGTCGAGATCGGGCCCGGCACGAAAATCGAGGCGCACGTCGTGATCAAGGGTCCGACGACGATCGGGGCCGGGAACCATATCTATCAGTTTTCCTCGATCGGAGACGACCCCCAGGACAAGAAATACGCCGGCGAACCGACCGAGCTCAGGATCGGCGATCGCAACACGATTCGCGAATACACGACGATCAATCGCGGCACCGTGCAGGACGACGGGGTCACGAGTATCGGTGACGACAACTGGATCATGGCCTACTCGCATATCGCGCATGACTGTGTCGTCGGCAGCCATACGATATTTGCCAACAACGCCTCGATTGCGGGGCATGTGCACGTTGACGATTACGCCGTGCTCGGTGGCTTCACGGCCGTGCACCAGTTTTGCCGTATCGGCGAGAACGCGCTCACGAGCATGTTCACTTACGTCACCAAGGACGTGCCGGCATTTACGATCGTCTCCGGACGCCCGGCCGAGCCCCGCGGCATCAACGTCGAGGGGCTCAAGCGCCGCAGCTGGCAGCCCGAGCAGATTCGCGAGGTCCGCGAGGCGTATCGCACCGTCTATCGGCAGGGGCTGACGCTCGAAGAGGCGATCGCGGCGCTGAAGTCCCAGAGCGAATCGGATGAGCGCGTCGGCCTGTTCGTCGCCTCCCTGAGGAGCGGCAGCCGCGGGCTCGTCCGCTAGGTCCCGTCAGAGTCGGCTCGGGGCCCGGACACTCATGCGCATCGCAATCGCGGCGGGCGAATCCTCGGGGGACGCCCTCGGCGCCGGTCTGATCGAAGCAATTCGCGACCAGCTCGCAGGTCACGAACCGGTCGAATTCGTCGGCATCGCGGGGCCGCGGATGCGCGCGGCCGGCTGCGAGGCCTGGTATCGCACCGAGGCGCTGTCGGTCATGGGGCTGGCCGAGGTGCTCAGGCATCTGCCGCGCTTGCTCAGGCTGCGCCGGGAATTCGCGCAGCGGTTGCTCGCCGACCCGCCCGATATTTTTTGCGGAATCGACTCGCCCGATTTCAACCTGCCGCTCGCAGGCCGCCTGAAGTCGGCCGGAATCAGGACCGTACAGTATGTCAGCCCGCAGGTCTGGGCCTGGCGCCAGTCGCGCGTGAAGAGCATTGCCAGGTCCGTTGACGAGGTGCTTTGCGTCCTGCCGTTCGAGACCGACTTTTATGCCGAGCACGGCGTCACGGCCAGGTTCGTCGGTCATCCGCTGGCCGACGAGATTCCGCAGGAGACCGATCAGGCGGCCAGCCGCGACGCGCTCGGACTGGCGCCGGATCGGCCGCTGCTCGCCGTGCTGCCCGGCAGCCGCCGCGCCGAGGTCAGCCGTCTCGCGCAGCCGTTCGCAGAAACCGCCGCCTGGCTCGCCGGTCGGGTCGCCGGCCTCGATGTCGCGGTCGCGATCGCGCATGAGGGCTTGTCCGAAGAATGGGCCAGGCAGACGGCTGAGGTCCCGGCCGCGGCCGGGTTTCGCACTTTCGTCGGCCGCGCGCGGGAAGTCATGGGCGCCGCCGATGTCGTGCTGACGGCGTCGGGCACGGCGACGCTCGAGGCCATGCTGTTGCAAAAGCCCATGGTCGTCGCCTACCGGATGTCGGCGTTCTCGTACTGGATCTTCAGCCGCATGGGTATTCAGAAGCTGCCCTATTATTCGCTGCCGAATTTGCTCGCAGGTCAGGAGCTCGCGCCCGAGTACGTCCAGGACGATGTCAGGGCCGACGTGCTCGGCCCTGCGCTCGAGCGCGCTTTCGGCGACGACGGCGAGCAGGGCGCACGCTCCGAGGTCATGCGCTCGTTGCACGAGCAGCTGCGGCGGGACGGGAGCTCACTCGCTGCCCGTGCCGTGCTCGCGCTGGCGGCGGGTCAGACTGCGGGGACGCAAGCATGACGCTGGATCTGTTCGCATACGACGAGGCGGGTCGTCTCGTTGCCGGCGTCGACGAGGTCGGTCGGGGCCCGCTGGCCGGTCCCGTCGTCGCGGCAGCCGTCATTCTCGATCCGGACCGCCCGATCGAAGGCCTCAGAGACTCGAAAAAGCTGACGCCGGCCATGCGCACGCGGCTCGCCCGCGAGATCCGCATGAAGTCCGTTTGCTTCGCAATCGGCCATGCCGGCGAGCGCGAAGTCGACGAGCTCAACATTCTCGAGGCCTCGCTGGTTGCAATGGAACGTGCTGTCGAGCGGCTCGGTGTCGAGCCCGAGCACGTGATCGTGGACGGCAATCGTCCACCGCGCTTCGAGGGGTCGAAAGCGCGGTATAGTGTCGAGGCCCGCATCAAAGGAGATCAGTCCGTGCCGTCGGTCAGCGCCGCCTCGATACTCGCCAAGGTCTGTCGCGACCGTCTCATGCGGCGGCTCGATCGCAACTACCCGGGCTACGGTTTCGCCAGCAATTTCGGTTACCCGACGCGCGCGCATCTCGAGGGCTTGCGCCGCCTCGGTCCCTGTCCGGTTCATCGGTTGAGCTTCGGTCCGGTTCGGGAGGTTCTGAACGACCGGTGAGCCAGCCGACTTTCGTCCATCTCCGGATTCACAGCGAGTATTCGCTGATCGACAGCGTGGTCCGCATCCGGCCGCTGGTTACGCGCGCCCAGGCGCTCGGCTTTCCGGCGCTGGCGTTGACCGACGAGGGCAACGTCTCGGCAATGGTCAAGTTCTTCCGTGCCGCGGTCGAGGCCGGTATCAAGCCGGTCATCGGCGCCGATGTGCTCGTCGAGGCCGAGGCCGGCGATCGCCCGCCTTCGCGCCTCGGCCTGCTGTGCACGAGCGAGGCCGGGTTCCGCCAGCTGTCGCGGCTGCTGACCCGGAGCCACGTTGGCGGGCATGACAACACGCACTCGCTGATTCGACGCGAGTGGCTGAAGCCCGAGGACCTGGATCAGTTGATCGCGCTGTCGGGCGCAGAGGCGGGTGCGATTGGTCAGGCGCTGGCGCACGGCCATCCCGATGCAGCGGCGCGTCACGCCGAGGAATACGCGCGCTGCTTCCCGAATCGTTTCTATGTCGAGCTCTCGCGTCTCGGCCGTCCCGGCGAGGCGACCTACATCGATGAGGCCGTCAGGCTCGCCGCAAGCCAGAGGCTGCCGGTGGTTGCAACGAACGACGTGCGGTTCACGACGGCCGAGGAGTTCGAGGCGCACGAGGCGCGGGTCTGCATTTCGACGGGCCGGACGCTCGGCGATGCCGACCGGCCGCGCGACTACACCGAAGCCCAATTCTTAAAGTCGCCCGAAGAGATGGGCGAGCTGTTCCGCGATCTGCCCGAG
>DATCZB010000034.1:0-2317 GCA_036526155.1 Gammaproteobacteria bacterium | reverse complement strand
TGCATGGGTTAACACGAAGCCGGATTGCGTCTCGCCAGGGTCGATGTAGCGGGGCATCGCAAGGTTATGGAAGCGCTCGTCCATCGCTGCTCGCGCGTCTTTCGAGTAGCCGCGGCGGTTCATGTAGGACACCTCGAGCGGAGAAAAGTACTCGGGGTCGGTGCTGACGAGCGCGTAGCGGGCCAGCGTGTCGCCGGCGTTCTCGACCTGCAGCCAGACCGGCTGGATACCCTGGTCGTAGAGGTCGATGCCGAAGATGCGCTCGGTCTCCTCGCGCCCGGGCACCGCCGTGGCGATGTTGATCGGGCCCTCGGATTCACGTTCCGCGCGGGCGAGGAAGGTACCCGAGTCGACGGGCTCGTACAGGTAGGCTGTGCCGCCGCAGCTGGCGACCAGTACCAGGACCACGAGCACTAAGTTGAGGCGGAGATGGATCATCTGCTTCTTGTGGCAGCGTTTGACGCAAGTCTACCGCAATGGGCAGCGGGCTCGTATCCGTAATGTCCCTCGGATGCCTGATCGCCCCGGCACAAGAAAAGGCGGATGCTCACCGCATCCGCCCCGTTTCTTGTTATTAGCTCCGAGCTCTTCCGCTTACGGCATGATCGTCCCGTCCGGCAGGATGTCGCCCGACTTGCACTTGCCGCGGTTGTAGTCTTTCAGCTTGCAGACGCCCTTGGTCTGCTGGGTGAATTGCGCTGAGGTCTTGTCGGCACATTCGCCGACGTCCGATACGACCTGCCCGGTCGCGACAACCTGGGCGAATGCCTCGATCATCTCGCCGGCAGCGGCGAAGTCACCGGAAACCACGCTCACAGGACTCGGGTCCGCCGGGTCGGGGAACGTGTCCCAGTCGGCGGCCGCCGAGCCGAGGTCGAATGTCGTCGAGACGACTGGCGGCGGTGCCTGCGCGGACGTGCGGTTCTCGACCCAGAGTTTGACGTCCTGGCCGTCGAGAATGTCGGCGCGCGCCTTCGCCTGGATCTGTACCTTGGGCTCGGAAAGGCCGGTAGCCGGATTCACGTCGATGTCGATCTGGCAGCGAATGCGGAAGAGCTCCAGGGCAGGATCATTCACGGCCTGGGCCAGTGCCGAGCTGCCGCCGAGCGTAAGCGCGGCGAGTACACCGAGCGCTGTTATATTGGTAATGAGTTTCGTGATCGTTCCATGCAGTTCAAACCTGATCATTGTGCATTCCCCTTTTCTGCGATCCTTATGCTGTGGATCCAGTGTCGGGCTCGAGCAGGGTTTTGCCCATAGAAGGCACGTAGGCAAGAGGTCAATGTTCGGTAAAAGTCGGGAAATCTGTTCACATCATGTTTAAAGCGGATACGAGCGAGCTGCCATCCGGGCGGCACTACCGGATTCTCGAAGATGGCGCCCCGCTGTCATTCCGGTGTTTCTTCGAGTTGCTCGCAGCCGACGAAGAATTCGAGTACTGGTACACCGAAGAGCTGGCGAAGTTCGAGGCCACGGCGTTCTATTGGGAGCTGCCGCCGCTAACTGCTGCGACGTTCGATAAGGGGGCCGAGTTCGTATTGATCGAGGCGCCGATGCTCGCAAACTTTGCACCTGAGCCGGCGCCATTTGCGGGACAGTTCGAACGCGCACAAGAGGAGGAGATAGTTGTGTTCCCCAATCTCGGCGGCGACGCGGTGCTCGTTGTGCCGAGCCCGCGCGGTCCTGACGAAAACTATCCGCATCTCGCCGCTTTTCTACGCCGTGGCGATAAGGACCAGGTGAGGGACTTATGGCGCCGCACGGCGCAGGAAATGCTGCGCAGCGTCGGTGAGCGTCCCATCTGGCTCAGCACTGCCGGCGGCGGGGTGGCATGGCTTCACATGCGCCTCGACAGCCGGCCGAAGTACTACAGTTATGCCCCGTACCGCGAAAATCACCGGTAGGAGCGGTTCTCGAACCGCGACCGGTTGACGGTGCGAGGCCAAGGCGCTATCAAGAAGAGCATGAAAGCGACATGCACCCACCTTGCACTGCTGGCCGCGGCACTGGGCACCCTGATATGGCTTCCTCCGGCGTACGCGGACGAGGACGAGGGTTATTTCGAGGGCGAGACGACGGAGGCGCTGTCGCGCAGGCTCTCCATCGGCATCGCCGGCGGCCTGATGCGTTTCGACACCAACTTCAAGTTCACGGACCGCGAGACCGGCCGCTCGGCCTTTCTCGACTCTGAAGGCTCGATGGGCCTGCCGGAGGTCAAGACCATCCCGCTCATTTACGGTTTCTGGCGCCCGTCGCCGAAACACGGTCTCGGTTTCGCGTATTTCTCGGTGCGTCGGGATTCCGAACTGGTCGCGAT
>DATCZB010000033.1:0-3768 GCA_036526155.1 Gammaproteobacteria bacterium | reverse complement strand
TCACTCCGTTCCGTTGGGTATCTGGGGGGTAAAACGGGGCACGCGCAAATAGGTTACGCCGATAACTCCAAAGTTATGCCGGCAACTGCGAAGTTATCTGTAGCGGGGCCGCGCACCCCGAGGGCAGAGTCGAGAGCTCGCTCTGCTCAGGACCGGTCGACCGGCTCGAAGTTCAGCGTCGGCTTGTCTCCGCGCCGTGAGTACAGGTGCTCTCCTGCCATGTCGGCGAGCGCGCGGTCGCGCTCCATGCGCGTGGCATACCAGTGCATTCGCTCGATATTGCCGCCGAGCAGGCGTTGCAGAGGGTCTGTCGAATAGAGCGTGACGCGGATGCCGAAATGCCTGTCGTGCGTGGCCGCGGCATCCAGATTGTGCTCGTGACAGAGGTCCATGAGTCGGATGATAACTGACTCGCCTGCTTGCGGCGTCAGTCTTTGGCCTGCCGCTGGCGCTCGACTGCGCCGTCGCGCTCGGGCCAGCCGAGGATACGGCGGGTCAGAAACAGGTATCCGGGCTTGACCAGGATCCGCCACCACCGCGAGGGCCACATCGGCGTCTCGAGAATGCGGCGCTCGCGGGCGGTCAGCGCGTCGGGCCGGTAGTGGCGCTTGTGCTTGAGCAGGTGCCGCAGGTCCTCCATGGCCAGCAGCCGAAACAGGCGGTTACGTCGGGTAAAGCAAAAGGCAAGCTGGAAATCCACAATGCCCGGCGATTCATCGTCGCGGCAAATCCAGTTGGCCTCCTTCGCGAGGTCGTTGTGCGCGACACGGCGCCCGTGGAGGCTGCGGACCAGGCGGAGCGCGTCGCGGTAATACTTGCGCGTCCGTGGCGAGCTTCGATACATAACCTCACCGGGGAGATAGGCTCGCACCAACCGGTCCCGTTCGATCGCAACCAGCGAGGGCACGCCATCCAGGCCCTCCAGGCGGGTCAGCGCCCTGGCCTCGCGCCGCGCCAGGAAGCGCGCCAGCCCGCGCCAGCGCGCCGTGCGCAAGTCTCTGATTATGCAGGCGGAATCTGAGCCCGTTTCAGAATATACGTCACCCAGTGAACCGCGTTTGAGCACGGTGCGAGTAGCCATAGTACGATCCGGGTGTTTAGACTCCTGCGACGGTCCCGTCGTAAAGGGTGCCACGCTGCCAGCAAAAGTCACACAGGACTTTTTCGTCGTCGGTGGGCCGGTGCAGCCGGATCGCCCCTGCTACATCCGCCGCGCGGCCGATGAAGAGTTGCTCGACGCGATTTCCTCGGAGCAGTTTGCTTTCGTGCTGGGTCCGCGGGCGACGGGCAAGTCCAGCCTCATGGGCCGCGCCATCCGCCGGCTGCGCGCCGACGGCGAGATCGCGGCTGTCGTCGACCTGTCTCAGATCGGCACGCGGGGCGAGAGCCAGGACTCGGCGCGCTGGCATTACAGTATTGCCTATCGCGTGTGTCGCGAGCTCAGGCTCAAGGTCGATCTGCAGGCGTGGTGGCAGGAACGCGCGCTGCTCTCCAACGAGCATCGGCTGGTCGAGTTTTTCTGGGATATCGTTCTCGCCAACACGGACGTGTCGGTGACGATCTTCTTCGACGAAGCGGAGCGGCTCATCGATCGGCCGTTTGCCGCCGAGTTGTTCGCCGCATTGCACAGCGCGTATCTCCGCCGCGTATCGGAGCCCGAATATTCACGCCTGAACTTCGTCGTGCTCGGCGTGGCCACGCCGGAGCAGCTGTGCCCGGACCCCGATTCGTCGCCCTTTACCTCCGGGCGCGCGATCCGGCTCGACGACCTCACGGTGGAGGAATGCTTCGGGCTGGCTTCGGGCTTCGAGGGCCCCGAAGTGATAGTGCATGGCCTGATCGAGCGGATTCACGGCTGGACGCACGGACAGCCCTATCTGACGCAGAAGCTGGCGCGGGGCGTGGTGAGGAAAGGCGGTGGCCTGGCCGCGCTCGACCCCGCTTTGCACGAACTGTTCCTCGCACCCGCAGTCTCCGGAACCGAGCCCTATCTCGCGCAAATGCGGGCGATGCTGACCGATGGCAGCGCCGCCGGTCGCCAGGCCGGGTCCATGCTGCTGCGCCTCGCCAAGGGTGGCGAGGTCATTCTCGATCCCGGCTCGCCGGCACAACAGGTGCTGCACCTCGGCGGATTCGTCAGCAGCGACGAGAACGGAATGCTCCGGTTTCGTAATCGAGTTATCGAGGAAGCCTTCGACCCGACCTGGCTCGGGTCGAGGGGCCCCCTGCATGTGGAGCGACCGGTTACGGCCGGTGCGATAGCCGCCCTGTGCGTGGCGCTGTTCGCGTATTGGTACGTGCAGGTTCTGCCGCGGCCCTACATCGAAACGTTGCAATTCGTGACCAGTGACTACGCGTTGGCGGAGCAGGCGCATGATCGGCTCAGCGGTTTGCCCGGATTTGGCCGGCGGGCCGACGCATTACTCGCAGATGTGATGATCCGACGCAGCAATCGGGCAGAGACCGTCGCGGAAGCGAGGGCGGCCGACGCGGTATTGCGGGGACTGGCGGGCCGGGACGAAATTGCCGACCGCCTGATGGCAGATTTCTGGTTGCGGCGCTCCGAGGCCGCGGCGCATCTCGGCGACCGCGACGCGGCTCTGGTCAACGCGCTGGCCGCGGTCGAGGCCGGCTCGCCGGAGGCTGCGCACCGGGCCGCGAATCTCATCAATGGGGACTATGCGCTGCTCGACCAGACCGTGCATTTCGATTCGACACTGGTTGCGATGCAGGTCGATTGGGAGCGCGGCCAGATCGTCGGCGTCGATTCGACTAACCGTCTGCATCGGATCCCCCAGAGCGCCGCCAATGCGGATCCCGCGCGCGGAGTGGCAGGCAGTCGGCGCCCGTCTTCGGTGCAGCTCACGGCACTGCAGCATGTCGGTGTCACCCGGGGATTCTTCGTCGACGAGCCGGGTCGCGCCGGCACACTGCAGTTGCGACTGACGGTCGATCATGCAAGGCCCGGCGACTTGCTGGTCCGCTTGCGGGCGCCGAGCGGCGCTGCGGCCGAACTGCTGCTGCCGCAGCGCAGTGGCGGCCTCGAGCAATTCATCATCACGGGCTCCACCAGCAACGGTTTGTCGCGTTTGGCCGATGAGTCGATCACGGGCCAGTGGGAGCTCACGGTCTATGACCGCCTTGGCGGCGAATCGGGTCGCCTGATCAGCTGGGGTCTGAGTTTTCCCGGCGTGCCGCAGTTCTGGGACGACAATCCCGTCGAAGGGATTCCCCTGCCCGATCCCGAGCGGACCGAGCAGATCTCGGTGACGCTGGCCGACGACGGTCGCAAGGCCGTCACCGTCCCGGTGCGGCCCGATGCGCGTGGCGCAGCTTCCGTTTGGGACCTCAGGGCGGGCGCCGTCGTAGCGGATCTGCCTTTGACGAATCGAGCCAGCAGCCTGCAATTTCTGGCTGACGATCGGCTGCTCGTGGTTGGCCCGGCCAGCGCGGCGCTGTGGCGCATCGGGGAAGTGGTTCCGGCTGCGGAATGGGTTGTCGCAACGGGATTCACGGCGCCGCCGGTCGTCAGCCCGGATAAGCGATTCTTTGCCACCGCCGAATCCAGTGGCGACAGGATGCGAGTCTCGGTGTTCACGCACGCAGAAGCACGCCTGCTCGGCAGCTTCGAGACGGATGCGTTTCAGAGTTGGGCGCTTGCCGAGGCCGCGAGCTTCGTCGCCGTCACGGACGGGACTCGCCGCGGCCGCGTGCTGGATCCGGCGACCGGCAACATGCGGGCGGAGTTTTTTCACGACCTCGAGCTTG
>DATCZB010000032.1:0-2244 GCA_036526155.1 Gammaproteobacteria bacterium | reverse complement strand
GATGAACGGGCCCTCGCCTTCGTGGCCATGATCATGCCAGGCCCAGGATGGCGTGACGATGAAGTCGCCCGGCTCCATCCAGGCTCGCTCGCCCTCGACTGCCGTGTAACCGCCCGTGCCTTCCATGACGAAGCGCAGTGCGACGGGCGTGTGGCGGTGGGCCGGCGCGACCTCACCCGGCGTGATGACCTGCAAGCCCGCGTACAGCGTGTCGGTGACGAGATGTTTGCCTGCGAGGCCGGGATTCTCCAGCACGAGCACGCGCCGCTCGGCTTCTTTGGCGCTGATGATGTCGGCCGACTCGAGCAGCAGGTCGCGCAAGCCGTCGTAATGCCATAGGTATGGCTGCGCTGCAACGCGCGGCTCGTGCGTAAACCACTCACTGAAAAAATTCCACAGCGGCACGAGCTGCTCGCGCCCCACGCGTTGCGTGAAAGCGAGCTGGCTCGGGTCCTGTTCGGGTCTCGGCGCGGCGATCGTAACCTCCTGCAGGCCGACAACGGCCCCCGGGGTCAAACGATATCGATAATAAGGGTGTCGACGCCGTCGACGCCACCGCTAAGGCGGTCGCCCGCAACGACAGGCCCTACGCCTGCGGGCGTTCCGGTGTAGATCAGGTCCCCGGGCTCGAGCGTGAACAGGCCCGACAGGTGCGCGATGACCTCCGGTACGCTCCAGATCAGCTTGTCGATGTCAGAATCCTGCCTGATCTCACCGTTGACCTCGAGCCAGATCCGGCCTGTGCTCGGATGGCCAATCGCCGCCGCGGGATGCAGCGCGCTGATCGGCGCCGACTGATCGAAGCCCTTGCCGGCATCCCATGGGCGTCCCTGGTTTTTCGCTTCCTCCTGGAGATCGCGGCGCGTCAGGTCGATACCAACGCCGTAACCCCAGATATAGCCGTTGGCCTCATCCGCAGTGATACCGGCCCCTTGCCTGCCGATCGCGGCGACGAGCTCCATTTCGTGGTGCAGATTCGCGGTTTGCGGCGGGTAAGCAACGCTGCCCTCACTCTCGACGATTGCATCCGGCGGCTTCATGAAAAAGAATGGCAGATCCCGGTCCGGGTCGTGCCCCATTTCTCGAACGTGCGAGGCATAGTTTCTACCTACGCAGTAGATTCGCCGGACGGGAAAACGATCCTGACTCCCGGCGATCGCGACGGTTGGGTAGCTCAAGTCGAAGAGGTTGCTCATAGATAGTTCCTATTGCAGCTGGTTGCGCATTTGCTCGACGAGTGACGGCAGAATCGGCGCCTCTTGGATGCGGGCGAATTGCGCGCGAATGTAGCTCATGAGCGCCGCAAGCTCAGCGTCGCTAAGATAGTCGAAACGGGCCATCAGCACGTCGGGGCCGTACCCACCCGTTAAAATGAAACCGGCCAACGCATCGGGGCTCCCAGCTACCCACGCGCTGTTGACGAGCGCCGGATTCATACCGGGCACGCCACGGCCATCGCCCATGTGACAGGCGAGGCAGTCTCGCGCGTAGATCTGCTCGCCATCTACGACGGGCACCTCGGCCGCAGGCTGCGCCGTCGCGCGACCCGCCGCGACAGCGCCGCAACAAGCGACTACGATCGCGACCAGTACTCGGAACCTCACGTGCGCCGCTCAGTTACCCACGTAGTCGATCCGCCAGACGCGTCCGCTGACCGTGCTGGAGACGTACAGCTCACCGTCTGCCCCCTGCGCGATGGCCATCGGCCGGTGTACGGCGTCGGCGGGATTTTCGAGCACGTCGGCGCCTTTGAAGCTATCGGCGAAGACTTCCCAGTCACCGCTCGGCCGCCCGTTCTCGAACGGCAGGAACGCAATCTTATAGCCGTCCTGAGGACGCGGTGCGCGATTCCAGGAGCCGTGAAACACGACGAACGCGCCGCCACGGAAATGCTCGGGCAATCGATCGCCCGAGTAGAACATTAGATCGTTCGGTGCCCAGTGACCCGGGAATGCGGCAACGGGCTCGCGATAGAGGCCCGCCTCAGGCTCGAGCCGCCCATCGCCGCCGTATTCCGGCGCCACGAGCCTCTTACCCTGAATATGATCGTAGTACGTGTACGGCCAGCCGTAGTCGCCGTCCTCGACGAGCACGTGCATCTCTTCGGACGGCAATTCGGCGCTGACGTCCGCATCGTAGAATTCCGGAAATAGCATGAACAAGGCATCGCGCCCGTGGCTCAGAAAGTAGACCTCATCCTGGCCAGCGTTGTACTCGATCGCCATGGCATTGCGCACACCCGTG
>DATCZB010000031.1:0-7863 GCA_036526155.1 Gammaproteobacteria bacterium | reverse complement strand
CGAGCTCGGCCTCACGGCAGCAGAGCTTCCGCCCGAAACGAAGAATTCGGTCAGCCACCGCGGCCGGGCTTGCCGGGAGCTGCGGCGCCTGCTCGCCGGCACCAGTGGCTGATAAGGGCGTGCTTTATGCACATCTCGCGAGAGCCAAAGAGAAATCAAGCCTGTTGCGCGATCAAGTTATAGCCAGCTTTTTTGAAACGCTCTTAACTTATTGAATTATCTATAAATCGTTGCCTTGAGCGTTTTTTGATCAAATCAACAGAAATGAAGTTCCGATAAGGGGTTGGCATCGGGCCGGGGGAGATTCTCCACAGACTTATACACAGCTTCTGTGGATAAGGCCCGGACTTGTTTTTCCGCTCCGCGGCCAGTATTCTCACGCGCCCCGCGAGGGACGAGATCATGAAAGCCGAGATTCATCCAGATTACGCCGAGATTAAGGTCAGCTGCAGTTGCGGCAACGAGTTCGTCACCCGCTCGACGCTCGGTGAAGACCTGCAGGTTGAAGTGTGCTCGGCGTGCCACCCTTTTTACACGGGCAAGCAGAAGATCGTCGATTCCGGCGGCCGCGTGGACAAGTTCCGCCGGCGCTACGGAATGACCGAGAGCAAATGACCCAGATCAGCTGAGACTGTCTGCCTGAGCCAGGATCTTCCGCCCGATTTGAGCCGCGGTTCCGCGGCAGCGAGCCACCGTCTGTTATAATCCGGCGCCGCGTCGGCGTACAGCCGGTTTGCGGGTCCCTCTTTTACCAGGCCGGAAGATTTACCGGGCCATCGGTCCGGCCAACTGGTTTTGCGAAGGCTCGGGTGCGATGCATGACGACCAAGACCTATACCCTGATTAATCCGGATACCGGCGTCGAGACCGAGCTGCCCGTGCTGACGGGCACCTCCGGGCCCCCTGTTATCGATGTCACCAAGATCTATGGCCAGACTGGTGCCTTTACGTTCGATCCGGGGTTTGCGGCCACGGCCAGCTGCGTCAGCAGCGTCACCTACATCGATGGCGAGGCCGGCATCCTGCAGTACCGCGGTTATCCGATCGAGCAGCTTGCCGAGTACTCGACTTTTATCGAAGTCGCGTATTTGCTGCTGCACGGCGACCTGCCGAACAAATCGGAGCTGGCCGAGTTCGACCACTCGATTCGAACGCACACGATGCTCAACGAATCGCTGCTGCGATTCTTCAACGGCTTTCACCACAACGCGCACCCTATGGCCATGATCTCGGGCGTAGTCGCGTCGATGTCCGCGTTCTATCACGCCAGCACAGATATTCGCGACGCCTATGATCGCGACGTCTTTGCCCACCGCATCATCGCCAAGATCCCGACCATTGCCGCGGCCGCCTACAAGCACTCGCTGGGGCAGCCTTTCGTTTACCCGCACAACGACCTGGACTACTGCAGCAATCTGCTGAGGATGTTTTTCTCGGTGCCCTCGGACGACTATGAGGTCGACCCGATTGCGTCGCAGGCGCTCGATCTGCTGTTCATCCTGCACGCCGATCACGAGCAGAATTGCAGCACCTCGACCGTCCGGCTGGCTGGCAGCTCCGGAACTAACCCCTATTCCGCGATTGCGGCCGGCATGTCCGCGCTCTGGGGCCCGGCCCACGGAGGCGCCAACGAAGCCGTCATCAACATGCTCGAAGACATTGGTTCGGCTGACAGAATCGGCAAGTACCTCGACCGGGCCAAAGACAAGGACGACCCGTTTAGGCTAATGGGCTTCGGCCATCGCGTCTACAAGAACTACGATCCTCGAGCCACGCTGATCCGCGAGATGGCACATCGCGTCCTCGAGCAGATCGGGACCAACGACGACGCCCCGCTGTTCGAGCTCGCGCTCAAACTGGAGGAGATCGCGCTCAAGGACGAGTACTTCGTCGAGAAGAACCTCTACCCGAACGTGGATTTCTACTCGGGGATAATTTACCGCGCCCTGGGGCTACCTAAATCCATGTTCACGGTGATGTTCGCAATTGCCCGCTGCGTGGGCTGGGTCACTCACTGGCGGGAGATGGTCGCCGACCCCGGCACGCGCATCGGCAGGCCGCGCCAGCTTTACGAAGGCCCCGCGAAACGCGATTACATGCCGATCGGCGAACGCAGCTGAGCGTACGCCGGCCCGGCCGCGACAAGCGCCTCGATTTCCCGCCGCGACGCCCTTGCCATCGGCCGCTTGTCGACGGCGGACAGCGGCGCCTCCCGAATACCGTTTTCCGGAAACACCGGGGTCAGGACAGTCGCGCCCTCGGCGTGAAACCGATAACCCGGCACCTGAACCTGGCGACCTCCACCGAAACGAAACCGCTGAGCGCAGGATGACAACCTGTACCCGTAGCGCTCGAGCGTGACAGCCACGGCCTCTGCGCTGGCCGAAAACACATGCAGCTCGACCCGGCTCGAGCCCGTCGCCGTGCCGGACAGCACCGGCCCCGCCAGCCGGGGCTCGAAACCTGTCAGCTGACCCATTATGCGCACGGCGAGAATGCGCAACTCCTGCAATCTGTCGGTATGCCCGTCCGGCTCGAAAATACGCTGGCGCTCGGCCAGGCAGGCCTCGATCTGGGCATTGCTGGGCAAGGCGCCGAGTGTCGTGACCGCGAGCCTTTCAGCCGCCTTCCGTTTCGCAAGCCCGAAGTCCACGATGCCATGCTCGATCATGAGCCGCGCGGATTCCTGAGCCAGCCGCTGCCTGAGCTCGCTCTGCAGGGCTTTTTGCATACGGCGCGCCATGGCTTTCCTTGACCTAGAGGAACAACGGGCTCGTGCTCGGTTGCTCGTCCGGCTGCGTGGGTGAAGCGTCGCTCGAGGGGCAGAAGGTATCCGGCTCGCGGTCTGGCTGATTTTCGATCAGAAACATCTCCCAGTCCGCATCGAGATTGCAGTCTGCGGCAATGAGCCCGGTGTCCGGGTCGATCCGACGCTCGACGATCCCGGGTGGTCGGGGCAGCGCATGGTCGGGCGTGCCGTCGAGGGCGACGCGCATGAAATCGATCCATGCCGGGATCGCCGTGCGGCCACCCTGCTCGCCCTGACCGAGCTCGCGCGTGTCGTCGTCGAAACCGACGCGAACGACAGCGACGATGTCGGCATTGAATCCCGCGAACCAGGCGTCTCTCGGGCCAGTCGTGGTTCCCGTCTTGCCGGCAAGATCGTTGCGCCCGGGAAAGGCGCGGCCGGCACGGGCTCCGGAGCCGAACTTGACGACGTCCTTCATGACATCCGTAATCAGATAAATCCGCTGCGGCGACTCGACGTGCTGCGCACACCGTAGCGGCGGAAACAGATCGCTGGGCCTTTCGATGAGCGCGGACTCGTCATGCGGCCAGATCTGATCGGCGGACGGTTCGGGCTCGGCGCAAACCATCTCCACGCTCAGGCCCGCATCGTAGAGCACGTTACCGTCGATGTCCTCGATGCGATCAATGAAATAGGGCGCCGGTGCCAATCTGTCGTCGGCCTGAATGCCAACGGAGTAACCGCCGTTCGCGAGTATCGAATAGGCGCCGGCAAGCTCGAGCGGCGTAACGCTGCCGCTGCCCAGCGCGAGGCTCGTATTGTTCGGCAATGCATCAGGGCCGAAGCCGAAGCGCTCGAGGTAGCGAATGGAATTGCGCGGCAGGATGTCGCGCACGATTCGATCTGCCGCCGCATTCAGAGATTCCGTCAACGCGAACCGCAGCGGAATCTCGCCGTGATAAACGCCGCCATAATTGACGACGGCTCTCGTCGTCTCGAGCGTCGTGCTGTGCTCGACGAAGGGCGCGTCATTGACAATGCTCGCCAGCGTGTAGCCGTTCGCAAGGGCCGAGAGATAAAAGAACGGCTTGAACGACGACCCGGGCTGTCGTCCGGCCTGAGTGACGCGATTGAATGCGTTGCGCTGAAAGCTGTATCCCCCAACCAGGGCAACCACCGCACCGTCCATCGGATCGACCGAAACCAGCGCACCCTCGACCACAGGTATCTGGAACAGCTCGAGGCCGCCATCAGCGTTTCGGCGGAACCGGACGATATCGCCGGCGGAAAGCACATCGGTGACCAGCTCCGGTCTCGGGCCCTGACGGTCGTCATTTATATAAGGCCGCGCCCAGCTCATCGCATCCAGTCCCAGGCTGACGAGCCCGCCGCTGCGCAGGTAGACGTCGGCAAATACCTCATTGACGGCGACGACCACCGCGGCTTCCGAGTCGAATTGCTCGGGATAATCGGTCAGCACATCATCGAGCGCGGCAAGATAGTCGGCCGTGCCCGCCGCCGGTCCTGCGGACCCCGCATTGCCGGCGATCGCAGCCAGATCGACATTTGCGACCGGCCCTCGATAACCATGATTCCGATCGTAACTGTCGAGTGCCGCGCGTAAAGCGTCGTTCGCCGCTGCCTGCAGCCGACTGTCGACCGTGGTGATCACGTTGAGGCCGGCGGAGTCGGCGACTTCCTTGCCAAACCTAGCGACGGCCCATTCGTAGGCCATCTGCGCGACGTAGTCCGCCGACAGCTCCGTTTCCAGGCCGAAGCGCTGCGAGACGATCACCTCGGCCAGCGCAGCGTCGTGTGCCGTACGGTCGATGTGGCCGAGCTCGAGCATCCGCCTCAACACATAGGCGCGACGAGAGGCTGCGTTCTCGGGGCTGTTATAAGGGTTCATGATCGACGGCCCCTGAGGGATGCCGGCGATGATCGCGACCTCGCTCAGCGTCAGCTCGTCGAGCTCCTTATTGAAATAGGTCTGTGCGGCTGAGGCGATACCGTTCGCTCGCTGCCCGAAAAATGTTGTGTTGAGGAAAAGACCGAATATCTCCTCCTTCGTAAACTCGCGCTCAATCCGAAATGCGAGCAAAACCTCCTTGAATTTCCGCACGAATGAGTAGTCGCGGCTCACGAGGTTTGCCGTTCGTGAAACCTGCTGCGTAATCGTGCTGCCGCCCGGAGCGCGCTCGCCGGGATTCGTTACCAGAAAGATCGCGCCGCGCAGTATTCCGGCGTAATCGATGCCCGAGTGCTCGAAGAACCGATCATCCTCGGCCGCCAGAAAAGCCTGCTTGAGCAACGCCGGGATTTCCTCGTATGCAATCGGAGTGCGTTTCTGCTCGCCGTACTGTTGCATCAGCCGGCCATCCCGGCTGTAGATGCTCATGGGAATCTGGAACTGCACGTTGCGCAGCTCGGCGGCATCGGGCAGGGTCGGCTCGACGTAGAAGAACGCGCCGGTCAGAAGGGCGAACACGGCAACGCCGCCCATCACGAAAAATGTCAGGCTCTGCAGGAAAATGCGTATCCAAGTTTTCATTGGCAAACCTGCTTTCTAAGTCCTTGCCTTGAATTGGGCCTTTGTGCATAGTCCGGCGAATGAGGCAAACCCGCTGAAAGGCGGGGACGCAAAGCCACCGATCTAAGGGCGTCCGGATAATTCCAGCGCCTAGGATAGCGGGGCTGCCGGTGCAGATGAAAGCGACTGAGCCACCTGGTTCGATCTTCGCACCGTCGGTCTGAGGCGCCCGATTCCCGGGCCCGCGGCTTTGGCTTCCCCGATATCGGCAAATTTGCCAACAACGTTGAGGAAGACATGCCGCACGCCGACCAAACCCGATTTAGGCTCGACCCCGGTATCGTGAATCTGGTCACAACGGCATGTGTCCGGGCTAGGTTATAGTCAAATCGTTGTTCTGAGGGCGTCTTTAAGATTCTAACCCAACTATCGGAGTTGGAAAGGAAAAAATGTGTTTCGTAGCAGTCGCAAACGGCCCTTGTTAGGACTAGACGTAACGACTTCGTCGGTCAAATTGCTCGAGCTGTCGGAAACCGCTCGCGGTTACCGCGTCGAGTCGTTTGCTGCCGAGCCGACGCCAGCCAACGCGATCAACGAGAAAGCCATCGTTGATGCCGAGGCCGTCGGCGAGGCCATCCGACGGGCAGTCAAGCGCGCCGGAACCAAGACCCAGGATGCCGCGGTTGCCATCTCGGGCGACGCGGCGATTACCAAGGTCATCCAGATGCCGAGAAACCTGAGCGATGCCGACCTCGAGGGCCAGGTAGAGCTTCAGGCCGACCAGTACATCCCGTTTCCGATGGAGGAAGTCAGCTTCGACTTCGAAACCATTGGCGAAAGTCAGCGCGACCCGGAAATGCTCGACGTGCTACTCGTCGCGACGCGCACCGAGAACGTCGAGCAGAGGCAGGCAGCTGTGGAGGCAGCAGGACTGACGGCCCGCGTCGTCGACGTCGAGGCCTTTGCGGTCGAGAACGCCTGCTCACTGATGACTCATCAGATGCCGGATGGCGGCCTCGAGAAGTTCATCGCGATCGTCGACTTCGGGGCCAGCACCACGACCTTCAGCGTGCTCCACAATCTCAAGGTTATTTACACGCGGGATTTCGCTTTCGGCGGGCAACAGCTTACCGAAGAGATCATGCGTACCTATGGCCTGAGCCTGGAGGATGCCGGACGGGCCAAGAAGGAAGGCGGTCTGCCGAGCAACTATCAACCGGAGGTGCTCGACGCGTTCATGGACGACATGTCCCAGCAGGTCAGCCGCTCACTGCAGTTCTTCCTTGCCTCGGGAACCGGCAGGGATCAGCCGGACCAGGTCCTGGTCTGTGGCGGCTGCGCCAACATACCGGGCGTCGCCGACGTGATCGGCAGCCGTATCGGAATCTCGACCGAAATCGGCGATCCGCTCGGACAGATGAAGCTTTCTTCCCGCGCCAAAGCGCACGGCGTTCAGAGAGATGCAACGGCGCTGCTGACCGCATGCGGGCTAGCATTGAGGAGTTTCGACTGAGATGCCAACCATCAACCTGTTGCCGTGGCGAGAAGAGTTACGGCAAAAACGCAAAAGAGACTTTCTGATCGCCGCTTTCGGCGCGGTGCTGCTCGGTGGCGCGCTGACCTTCGGCACGAAGTTTTTCTATCAGTCGCAGATTGCCGCGCAGAACGAACGCAATAACCTCCTGCGCAGTGAGATAGCGGAGCTCGACCGGCAGATCGAGGAAATCAACGAGCTCGATGCGCAGAAGTCCAGGCTGCTAGCTCGAATGGAGATCATCGACCAACTGCAACGATCGCGCCCCGAGGCCGTGCATCTTATGGATGAGGCCGTCGAAATACTGCCCGAGGGCGCTTATCTGACCGAGTTCCGACAGGATGGCAACAGGCTGGAGATTGCCGGAATCGCTCAGTCGAGCACGCGCGTGTCGGTGCTGATGCGCAATGTTCACGACTCTGAATGGCTCAAGGAGCCCTGGCTCGACGGCGTCGAATATTCGGGCAGCGGCCCCACCCGGGAAGGCGAGTTCACGCTGTTCGCCAATCAGGTTCGTATCGCTGACGATGTCGGGGGTGCGCGATGAACGTGATCGAAGAACTGCGCTCACTGGATACCAGTGACCCCGGGCGCTGGCCGCTGCCTTTCAGAATCTCAGCCATTGTGCTGGTTCTCGTCGCCGTCAGCGCGCTCGGGGTCTGGCAAATGGTCATCAAGGTCGAGATTCCGGAGCTCGAGGCCGCCGAGCGGCAGGAGCAGGAGCTTCGCGCCAGCTTCGAGCAAAAGCAGCGACGCGCGGCGAATTTTGATCGTTATCGGAACCAGCTCGCTGAAATCGAGCGCGACTTCGGCACGATGCTGCGTCAGCTGCCCGGGCAAACGGAAGTCGACAGCCTGCTCGAGGACATTTCGCAAACCGCGCTCGCGAGCGGTCTCGACGAGAAGCTGTTCCAGCCGCGTGCCGAGGCTCCGCAGGATTTCTATGCCGAGCTCCCGATCCGCCTGCGCTATACCGGCAGCTATCACGAGCTCGCCGAGTTCGTCAGCGGCGTCGCGGCGCTGCCGCGGATCGTGACCCTGCATGACATC
>DATCZB010000030.1:0-6765 GCA_036526155.1 Gammaproteobacteria bacterium | reverse complement strand
TTCACAGCACGGTAGTCAGAACTCGTAAGCTCCCCGGATATTGGCGCTACGTCGGATCATGGCCGAAGGGGTGAATTGATTTTTTGGGCGTTCCCGCCAGACGAAAGACGTAAAGTTAGCCTACGAGTTGGCTGAAGATCTGGAATTTTGACATGGCAACGAAAGTACGAGATTACGATGTAGCAGAGCATCTTCGAACGCCGGAAGAAATGGCGGCCTATCTCGAAGCATGCCTGGCTGAGAGCGATGGGGATCCATCTTTTGTGGCGAAAGCGCTGGGCGACATTGCGCGAGCCAAAGGGATGTCAGCGTTAGCGCGAGAGACCGGCCTGGGCCGCGAAAGCCTCTACAAGGCATTATCGGCAGACGGCAATCCGCAGCTCAGCACAATTCTCAAAGTGGCCAAGGCTCTTGGATTAGAACTCTCTGTCCGTCCTGCCACGTGAACGGATCTGACAGAGCTCAATGTCGCGTTCTGGCCGAGGCTGTGTGAGAACGCAGGGCTGAGCTCATGGACTTCACGAGCTCGTCCACCGAACGGGTTGAGACGCCCTGGATATAGGCTTCCTGAATCACCGCGGCCAGAGCCTTCTCAGCGGTCCGCCGGGCCTCGAGAAACCCAGGGAAATAGCTGCCTTTGCGCAGCTTCGAGATCTTGAGATCCACCGAGCCGGCGCGTGTGTCCCACTGTCGATCGCGGTAACCGTTGCGGCTGTTTGCCTGCTCGGCTGTCCGCTCGCCATAGGCCGCCTGGCACAGGCTCTCGACGTCCATATCCATCATCCGTTGGGCGACGTACTGGACCATTTCCCGCAGCAGATCGGCGTCGGCGCCCTTCTCAACGAGCTCGGCAAGTGCGATAGTCTTTTTGGTGGTGGTCATCGTGATGCTCCTCAGTAAAAGTTGATCTGCAAAACCAACCTTACCAAGACTCACGGTGACTGCCGCTTCAGCTACCCTCGTACACCACGCCCGGGGACGTCATCTTTGTAACTGTCGCCGGCTCCAGCAGGGGATTAAGCCGACGGATTCAGCGCCACCTGCAAAGTGCCGAATACTGCCTACATTAGAAGAATTTTCTTTTTGTGGGGTGGGATGTTGGGTAGAAAATAAAATCGAATATAACTAATTGATTTTGTTTATCTTATGGCGGAGAGACAGGGATTCGAACCCTGGGTACTGCAAGCAGTACACTTGATTTCGAGTCAAGCCCGTTCGACCACTCCGGCACCTCTCCGCGGGCAAGTCTACCACCGGTGAGGCGGCGACAAACGTGCTTCTTCGAGCGGCGCTCGCTTTTTTACGTCAGCGCGCGAGTGCGGCAGCGCCGAAATAGCCGATCGCGACGGCCAGCAGGCAAAGCACGACTGAGCCGATGACGTAGGCGCTCGCGGAGCCCCAGTCACCGCTGCGGGCGAGGTTCAGGGTCTCGAGGCTGAACGAAGAGAACGTCGTGAATCCGCCGCATATCCCGATCATCAGGAAGTCGCGCGCATTGTCGGCCAGGAGCCGGCTGTCGGCGGGGATGACGACGGCGAGCACTCCGATCACCAGCGAGCCCGAGACGTTGACGAACAGCGTGCCCCAGGGAAACGTTTCGCCGAGCCAGCGCGCGCCGAGACCCGAGCAGGCATAGCGGCCGACACCGCCGAGCGCGCTGCCGAGCGCGACCCAGAGGTAGTTCAACAGGCGGCCCCGTGCTGATGATGGTGGTGATGCGCCTCATCCATGCAGGCGCCGTACTCGATCTCGATGGTCGCGTGGGTAATCTCGAAGCGCTCGGCCAGCGCCTGCTTGATCTCGCGCAGCGCGTCGCTCGAATCGGTGCCGGGCTCGATGTCCGCGTGCAGCGTCACCATGGGGCGCTCCTGGCTGATCGACCAGGCATGCACATGATGGATGTCCAGCACGCAATCGACTGCGCTGCAAAGCTCCTGCTTGACCCGTTCGACGTCGAGGCCGGGCGGTGCGCCCTCGAGCAGGATGTGCCCGGCGTCGCCGACGACGTGCCAGGCCGAGCGCAGGATGATCAGCGCGACGACGATCGAGAGCAGCGGATCGATGGGCATCCAGCCCGTCACCAGGATCACGATCGACGCCGCAACGGCGGCGACCGAGCCGAGAAGGTCGCCGATGACGTGCAGGCTCGCGGCACGCAGGTTCAGGTTTTCACGATCGCCGTGCGACAGGACCCAGAATGCGAGCAGATTGACGGCAAGCCCGGCTATGGCGATCCAGAGCATGACGCCGCCCAGCACCACGGCGGGTTCCCGCAATCGGTGAATTGCTTCGACGACGATCCAGGCGGCGATGGCAAACAGCGCAATGCCGTTGACGAACGCGACGAGCACCGAGAAGCGATCGAAGCCGTAGGTCCGGCGCCAGTCGGCCGGCCGGCGCGCGAGGCGGAAGCCGAGCCAGGCAAGCGAGAGGCTCGCGAAGTCGGTCAGCATGTGGCCCGCGTCGGCGAGCAGCGCCAGCGACCCGGAGATGATGCCGCCGGCCACCTCGGCAAGCATGAAGCCGCCCGTCAGGCATGCCGCGAGCGCAATGCTCTTCTCGTTGGTCGTGTGAACGTGAGCGTGATGGCCGCCGCCGTGATGGTGCTGATGCATGGATGGATTGACCCCGGCGAAATTCTAGCCGCTGGGAACGTTGACTGCCAAAGGGAGGTTTGCCCGCGGGCTAGCCGGTCTTCTGTGCCTCGCCCGGCTTCGATCCGGGCTTGGTGCCCTGCTGCTCGTAGGCACTCGCCAGCGCATCGAGAAACGGCTGCGGCAGCCCGTCGTCGGGCCGGTTGGCCAGAATCGAGTAGACGTCTTTGTACAGGTCCCAGTACTTGAGCTTGTTGGCGGCCTTGAGAAGAGAAACCTTGCGTCCGTTTACAGCTCGCTCCTCGAGTTCCCTCGGCTCCAGCCGGTCGAGATACTCGTTCAGCGCCGTGCGCATTCCTCTGAGCAAAGCGCTCTGATGTCCCTTGATATCTCCAAACGCGGCGCGGACAGACTCGACCGGGCTCATGTACGCATCTGACTTGTCGAGGAAAAGGCGCGAGAAGCCCTCCTCGAAATTGGCCGAAAACTTGAGCCGGTTGTTTTCGGCGGGCTGGATGATCGTATCGGCCTGCTTGAGCTGTGCCTTCTGGATTGCACGGAACCGAAGACTCTCGATGACGCCGCGGATGAACTCCCGGGTCACCTCGCCAATCTGCTCCATCAATTGCTCGGCCTGCTCGTCCGTCAGCTCGGGGGCCTTGAGCCCGGCGCCACGGAAGAAAGGTTCGAGCGCGCTGGTCGTGGCGGTACCGGCACCACTGCTCGCCGCAGTGACACCGGCGGGTGTCGCGCCTGCCCGCGTTTTTCGGGCCTGACGTTGCGTCGGAAGCCGCGAGGCAGCCTCGTTGCCCGCCACCGGTCTGGCCTTGCGGGGTGAAGACGCCCCGACTCTGGGGACGTTCGGTTTGGGTGCGGGCAACTCGGGGATGAGCTCCAGCGGCTGTGATTTCTCGAGCTCGAGAATCACATCCGTCTCGTCAGCTGCGAGCGCTTCGGCATCGAGCAGATCGATCCCGATAGGCGAGGGTGCCGCAACGCGTTCCCTGGCATCGACGGGGTCAATGTGGCTCGAATCGAGCAGCGTTTCGCGGGTATCGTCGGCGTTCTCGATCGACACAGTCATCTCGTAATCGCCGATGCGGATGCGGTCGCCCGGGAACAGCCGCTGCGGCTTGCCGCGACCTACCGGATCCTCGGCATCGTTGACGAAGACGCCGTTTTTCGACGTGTCGACGATGTAATAGGAGCCTGAGCGAAAATCGATGCTCGCGTGCCGGTTGGAGAGATAGCACTGACCGTCGGGCAGGGGCCAGTCGGCTTCGAGTGATCGGCCGATCGTGCCGCCGTCCTGCCCAAAGGACTTGGTACGCGCCTTGCCGAGCATTCGAGCATGGTGGCTGACGATTTCCAGAGTGAGGCTCATAATAGTCAATGAGTATAGCCACGGCTCGGTCGCCGCCATCTTTGGCTGCTCAATTATGTGAGATGGGTCACAAAGAGGCCGCGCGAACAGCGGCTGTGCTAAGCTCCGCCGATGTCTTCGTCCTCAATGTACAAGATCATTTTCCTCAACCAGGGCAAGGTCTACGAGATCTACGCGAAGAGCGTGAGCCACGGAGGGCTATTCGGCTTTATCGAGGTCGAAGAGCTCAAGTTCGGGACGCGCTCGAGCGTCGTCGTCGACCCGTCAGAGGAAAAGATCCAGTCGGAATTCGAGGGCGTCAAGCGAACCTATCTGCCCATGCATGCGATCCTTCGTATCGACGAGGTCGACAAGCAGGGTACAAGCAAGATCACGACAGCCGATGGCGACAACGTGACGCAGTTCCCGGTGCCGATGTATACGCCACCGGGTGGTCAAGGAGGAAAAGGCGGCTCCGGAGGCTAGGTGGTACGGAGTAGCGGTTGACGTTGCGCTTTTGCGCGCTCGCGAGTGGCAGCCGAGGCAATGCGCTGCTCGTCGAGCACGGCGAGACTCTGATCATGATTGACTGCGGCCTGCCCGTGCGGACGCTCGGGGAGCGTCTCGACGCCGTCGGCCGTGCAATCGAGGATATCGATGCCGTGCTGATCACGCACGAGCACGGTGATCACTGTCGCGGCATCGGGCCGCTCGGCAAGCGGCGCGACATCCCGGTCTGGACCACGCCCGGGACGGCCCGGTCGATCGACGCCATCGATGCCTACGAAAAGATCCGCTGCGATCGCACGTTGAAGATCGGCTCGATCGAAGTGCAGCCGTTCCCCGTGCCGCATGATGCACGCGAGCCATGCCAGTTCGTCTTCGAGGCCGGCCGCTCGCGACTCGGCCTGCTCACGGACACCGGGCACGCCACACCCGTGATTCACGACGCGCTCACTGCCTGCGACGCGATCGGCATCGAGTTCAATCACGACATCGGGATGCTCGAGAATGGCCGGTACCCGGAAGCCGTCAAAGCGCGCGTCGGATCGAAGTTCGGGCACCTGAACAATGAGCAGGCCACTGATATCCTTCAGGCCGTCGCCCATCCGGGCCTGCAATGGATCATGGGTCTGCACCTTTCCGAGGCTAACAATTCGCCCGAGCAGGTCAGGGTAACGGCGGCCCGCGTTATGGATCAGCGCGGTGCGGAGCTGCATCTCGCTGATCAGGATGAGGTCAGCCCGTGGCTCGAGGTGGCGCCGTGCTGACGCTCGAGGGGCCTGTCGCCGAAACCGCTTTCCGGTTGTCGAAGCTCGCGGCGGAGATAGCCGAGCGCGTGCCGGGCATTGCCGGAGTCTCGGTCAGGTTCGAACACTATGCCCATCTCGAGCGGCCGCTGTCGGAGCCCGAAACGGTCGTGCTCGAGGCCTTGCTCGACTACGGATCGCCGGCCGACGCTGCCGACACGCCCCAGGTCGTTCACGTCGTGCCACGACTCGGCACGATTTCGCCCTGGGCATCGAAGGCGACCGATATCGCCCGAATCTGTGGTTTGCCGGTGTCCCGGATCGAGCGCGGGCGGGCCTACTTCCTCGCGACCGATCGCACACTGGATGAAGGCGAGATCACGAAGATCCTGCCGCTGCTGCACGATCGCATGACCGAGACGCCGTTGCTCGAGGCGCCGACTGCGGATCAGCTCTTCGCCAAGCATCGGCCGACGCCAGTCGGCTGGGTCGAGCTCATGGAGCGTGGCGCCGAGGCGCTCGTCGAAGCCAATTCGGCGCTCGGCCTGGCGCTGTCAGAGGACGAGATCGAGTATCTCGTCGAGCAATTCGAAGCGCTTGGCCGTAACCCGAGCGACGTCGAGCTCATGATGTTCGCGCAGGCGAACTCCGAGCACTGCCGGCACAAGGTGTTCAACGCGAGCTGGCTCATCGACGGGCAACCGGCCGACAAGAGCCTGTTTGCGATGATCAGAAACACGCACGCGGTGTCGCCCGCGGGTGTGCTGTCGGCCTATTCCGATAACGCCGCGGTCGTGGCCGGTGCGAAGGCCGGCTGGTTCTTCCCGGATCCCGGAACAGGCGTCTACGCCTACACGCAAGAGCCCGCGCACCTCGTGATGAAGGTCGAAACGCATAATCACCCGACGGCGATCTCGCCATTCCCGGGCGCCGCGACCGGATCCGGCGGCGAGATTCGCGACGAGGGTGCGACCGGTCGGGGCGCGAAGCCGAAGGCGGGTCTGACCGGCTTCAGCGTTTCGCACCTTGAGATCGATGGCTGGCAGCAGCCGTGGGAACGCGATTCGCCCGGCAAGCCGGGCCGTATCGCGTCGCCGCTCGAGATCATGCTCGACGGACCGATCGGGGCCGCCCAGTTCAACAACGAGTTCGGGCGCCCGAATCTGGTCGGCTACTTCCGCACCTGCCTGCTGCAGGATGCAGGAACCTGGCGCGGTTATCACAAGCCGATCATGCTCGCCGGCGGTCTCGGCAATATTCGGGGCGAGCATGTCACGAAGCAGAAGCCGGGCGGTGGCGCGAGGCTCGTCGTGCTCGGCGGGCCGGCCATGCTGATCGGGCTCGGCGGTGGCGCGGCCTCGTCGCAGGGCTCGGGCGCGAGTCAGGAGCTGCTCGACTACGCTTCGGTGCAGCGCGGCAATCCCGAGATGCAGCGCCGTGCGCAGGAGGTCATCGACGCCTGCTCGGCGCTCGGTGACGACAATCCGATTGCCGCAATTCATGACATCGGCGCAGGCGGGCTTTCCAATGCCGTTCCCGAGATCGTCGATCACAGCGA
>DATCZB010000029.1:0-3860 GCA_036526155.1 Gammaproteobacteria bacterium | reverse complement strand
GACCGGATCCCATAGGTATTTGCTTCCTAGTCGACCGCGAAGCAGTAGAACATGCCGGCACCGCCGGTCGGAATCAGGCTGGCCATATCGCAACCGCGCGAAGGGTGCGATGCATTCCAGGGATTCAGACCGGGATTCATGCCGATACGGTCGGCGTGACCGAGCATGCCCGTCGAATCGGCCGTGCCATCGGTCCAGTTGTTGCATGTCGCCTCGTTGGCCGTGCCGTCCTCATTCGTGCCCGTCAGAATGTCGTGCACGAGTGTATCGGGCCGCTGCACTTCGCCATCGACCATCGACAGATAGCCCGGCGTATCGCCGTTCTCGTCGAGTGCCGTCTCGCCGTTGAGGTTGTTGTCGCCGTGCAGCTCGTCGACGTTGGCTGCAATCATCTCGCCCTCGAGGTTGTACCAGGGCCCGTCGCCAATACGGTCGCGAGCGTCGACGGTGCTCGTCGAAAGATAGGCGCGCCAGGTCTTGTCGCCGATACCGGCGTCGTCTGCCAGCGCCTGACAATGCGCGTCGGCGCCTGCGAGCCCGCCGAGATCACCACCCGATCCCGGGTTCTCGCTCGTGACGAAAAAACTGGCGTTATCGGACTGCGCAAATGCGAGCCCGGCGGCCAGCGCCGTGCTGGCAGCCAGCCCCAGTGACAGATTGAGTTTGAGCATTTTCGGTTCCCCCTTGAAGTCGTGTTTCTGATTTGAGTATCGAGGTCTCAGTCCATACCTTTGGACATCGTCTCCCAGTTCGAGTTCGTGCACAGCGAGCAATCCCCGCCGACGAACATCTCGCCGGCCTCGGCGTCACCCTTGAATACATAGCGCAGCCAGTTCGAGGCGACGTTGGCGTACTCGCCGCCACCCGGATGGAACACGGTTGCCGTATGCCCGGCATTCTCGCGCGAGCCATAGAAGACCGGAACGTGGTTGATACGAGCATAGTTATCCTGAGCCGGCTCGTACATGAAATCGACCTCGCCGCCGTCGATGAGCAGCACGGGGCCGTGCAGATCGGCAAGGTTATCCGTTGTCGCCCTGCCACCGGCCGGCGCGTCAGGATTCGGCTCGGATACCGCCGAGTTGAACATGCCGATCGTGCCGACCCTCGGGTCGTTTCCGGCACCGACCGACATGAAGCCGCCGCAGGACTGGCCCATGGCCGACATCCGGTTGGTCGCGACCTTGCCGTTGAGCGGCGATCCGGCGCGACCGTTCTCGGCCTCGGCCCAGTCGAATGCCGCGATCATGTTCGCCGATTCGCCGCGCGCGCCCTCCTGACCCTCGACGGGAACGGTGGTCAGGACGACGAATCCGTGCGAGGCAATCGTCGACAGGAAATCACCGTAGCGCCTGCCGTCGATCGCGCAGCCGCCGTTACCCCAGGCCATGACGGGCAGCGTGTCATTGATCGGGAACGCGGACAGGTCCGCTGGCCGGAACACGATGTGGCTCGGCAGGCCGTAAGCCGGCTCCGAGACGACTTCGTAGGGGCCCGGCACCGCCAGCGGCGCGCCTTCGAGCGGCAGCTGCCGGCCAATGTCTCGCATCGTGACGCCGGGAGGTGGTTGCGCGATGGCTGCTCCCGCCATTGCCAGCAGCGTGAACGACCCGATACCGACCAATTTTTTCTTCATCATTATTGATAACCCCCTGAATGGATGCACGAATAGTCGCTCAAGGGCCGCGGCGGCCGCAAGCCTTCGTGGGTCAGACCGGAAGATTCACGCTGGGGCGAAGTCGTTTCCGCGGAGACAATTCAGCGAAAGAACGTCAGGTTTCGGCTGCAGCACGCTCTCAGATTCGTGAACTTTGACTTCGCTCACTAGTCCATCTTCGGGCAGAATAAGGATTCTCGATCGTATAGATACGCCTGAGCATGAAACCACTCCGCACGATCGCCGCCGAACTCACGCGCCGTAAGGTTGTGCGCGTCGTCGGAATCTATCTCGCCATCTATGTCGGTTTCGTCGCAACGGCGCTTTCGATAATTCCCGTGTTCGACCTGTCGCCGCAATGGTTTCGCTGGCCCGTCATCATCGGCGCCGCGCTGATACCGGTCGTCGCCATCATCTCGTGGCGCTACGACATCGTGCCGCCCCAGCTCGTGCGCGATGCGCACGATGTGGCGCACAGCAATCCCGCGCTGGGCTGGGCCCGGGCCAGGCACGACGCCAAGGACGCGGGCTACATCCTGCTGACCTGGGTTGACGAGGAAGCTCGCACCCACGAGAAGCGCTTTTTTCAGCCCGTCGGCGTCGGGCGCGAGGCAAGCAACGACATCGAGCTGGCCGACGTTCGCGTCAGCCGGTTTCATGCCGTGATCTGGGCCGAGGAAGGCGCCTGGTACATCCGCGACCTCGACAGTGCCAACGGCACCTTCGTCGAGAATTCGCGAGTCTCAGGACCCACACCGCTGCGGCAGACCTGTGAGCTGCGGTTTCACCCCAACGGACCAACCGTCCACGTCACAGTGATGAAATCGCCCGAGACAATGGTCGGCTGACGACCCGGCGTGAAAAAATGAAAGGCGCGGCATCCTGCCCGCACCCCGGGGAGAGTTCTGCTATCGGAACTCTGCTGCCTTCCGGCTCCTGGCACTCGACGCCTATTGTGCTTTGAGCGAGTCGCGGATTTCTGTGAGGAGCTTGACCTCATCCGACGGCTCAGGCGGAGCAGCGGGCTTCTCTTCTTCCTGCGTCTTGAGCTTGTTCATTGCACGAATCACCATGAAGATCGCGAAAGCGACGATAACGAAGTCGAGCACGTTATTGATGAACAGACCGTACTTGATGACGGGCGCGCCGGCCTCCTCGGCTGCCGCCAGACTATCGTAGGCCGTGCCACTCAGATTGACGAACAGGTTGCTGAAATCCAGGCCGCCCAGGAGCAGCCCGATCGGGGGCATGATGACGTCATTGACCATCGAACTCACGATGCGACCAAACGCCGCCCCGATGATGATGCCGACAGCCATATCTACAACATTGCCGCGCATCGCAAATTTTTTGAATTCTGAAAGCATCTCGAAGTCCCCGCGATCAAGTCAACGTCAAAATGGTAGCACGGGGTCGTAAGAGCGAATTTCGCAACAATCGTTGACCGGTTAGTGCCTTGACTCATGCGGATTACCGCAGCAACTCGCGCAAGGCATAAAATCTGACGTATGCTCGGATCTCTCAGCGTTGCCCCTCAGGCAACGGGCTGGGTCTTCAGCACGCATTTCGAGGAGACAGACGCATGCGATCGAGGTTCAAGCTCAGCCTGCTGGCGCTCTCAGCCGTCACTTTCGCCGGCTGCGGCGGCCAGCAGAGCGCCGACGAGCCTGCTGCTGAAGCAGCCCCTCCGGCGGCCGCAACGCATTACAAGCCGGTCGCAACCGTGCTCGATCTCATGCGCGGGACGCTTTCCTACTCGGCCCTGACCTACTGGCAGTCGGTCTCGATCGTCGTCGACGCCGACGGCATCCACGAGAATCAGCCCGAGACCGAGGAGGAATGGGAGGCAGTCTGGGCCGCCGGCCTGACGCTGGCCGAGTCAGGCAACCTGCTCATGATGCCGCCTCGCCTGATCGACGAAGAAGACTGGATCCGGATGTCCACGAATCTCGTCGACGTGGGCCTGCGCGCGGCGCAAGTCGCTATCGACGAGGATTTCGAAGGCGTGCTCGCGCTCGGCGAGGAGATCTATAACGTCTGCGTCGAGTGCCATCGCACCTACGTGCCGACGCTGTCCGACCTGTAGCGTTCTCTAATCAATAAAGCTTAGGGGCTCAAGCCTGAGCAACGGCCATTGCGCCGGCGCCTTCTTGCTTCTCGCAACCGCCGCGCAATGGCAGCACGATGTCGCCGAGAAGCCGAT
>DATCZB010000028.1:0-4425 GCA_036526155.1 Gammaproteobacteria bacterium | reverse complement strand
AACTCCGAGCCGGCATAGAGCTCGCAGTTGCAGACCGGTGGCTCGAGCAACTCGCGATTGGCGTCGATCCATTCGCGAAGATTGAAGGGAGGCATGACTTCCATCGCAAGTCCTCTGTCAGTCGTCGGCACAGCTTACGTCAATCGGCTCGCCGGGCGGGTCCAGCGGGACCGCCGTCAGCTCCCAGCCCCAGACACAGCCGCTGTCGAGAGCGGTGATGTCCTTGCGCCTCAGGACCCCGAGCGCCGACCAGTGCCCGAACACGACGTGCCACTTGCGTGCGCGTCGCTTCGGGACGTCGAACCACGGCACGAGCTTCGCCGGCTGGCTCCCCGGCGGACCCGAGTAGTACAGATCGAGCCGCCCCCGTCGGTCACAAAAGCGAATGCGCGTCAGGGCATTGATCGTGAAGCGTTGCCGGTCCTTCGGCGCGAGGTCCGGCGACCAGGCCGTCGGCGTGTTGCCATACATGCTGCCCAGCGCTTTGGCCCAGCGCTTGCCGGCCAGCAGCGCCTCGATTTCGCCGGCGTGCTCGACGGCATCACGCACTTTCCAGACCGGCGGAATGCCGGCATGCACGAGCGCGCGCTTGGCTGACCTGTCGCGCACGAGCAGCGGGCGTGTCCTGAGCCAGTCGAGAAGATCCTCGGCGTCGCTGGCGTTCAGGACGTCGTCGAAAGTGTCGCCGCTGCCCTGACTGCGCACACCGGCAGCCGTCGCGAGCAGATGCAGGTCGTGATTACCGAGCACACAGGTGACGCTGTCGCCGAGTTGCCTGATCATTCGCAGCACGCCGACCGAGTCGGGCCCGCGATTGACGAGGTCGCCGACGAGCCAGAGGTGATCCCTCTTGCGCTTGAATTTTATGCGCTTGAGCAGGGCCTCAAAGCTGCGCGCGCAACCTTGAATGTCGCCGATGGCGTAGAGGGTCATCTGCTGATTCTGGTGTAGGCGAACGGCCCGGCCATTCTAGCCGGTCAGCTTGCTGAGCCGGGCGAAATCTTCGGGCGCCAGGTTTTCGGGTCTCAGCGTCGGATCATAGCCTGCTGCAAGGATTTCGGATTCGCTGATCTTGCCCTTCAGAATGCGGCGCAGCGTTTTTCTGCGCATCGAGAATGCATGCGCGACCAGGCGCGCGAATGCCGCCTGATCTTCGATCTCGAACCGTGGGCTCGAGCGGGGAATGATGCGCAGGAAAGTCGACCACACTTTGGGCGGTGGTCGAAACGCGCCCGGCCCGATGTCGAAGCAGAGTTCGATATCCATCCAGGCCGCCAGCATCACCGTCAGGCGCCCGTATCGTTTCGAGTTCGGCGTGGCGGCGATTCTCTCCGCCACTTCCTTCTGCAGCATCAGATGCAGATCCCGGATCGCATCCCGAAAGCGCAGGAAATGAAACAGCAATGGCGTTGAGATGTTGTACGGCAGGTTGCCGACGACGCGGAGCGTGCCGGGTCCCGATGCGAGACTGTCGAGCTCGAACTTGAGCGCGTCACCCTCGTGCACGATGAGCTGGCCCGGCGGCGCGAGCTGCGTCAGCACGGGTACCAGTCTGGGGTCCGCCTCCACGACGTGCAGTTGATTCAAGCGTTTGATCAGCGGTCGCGTCAGCGCTCCCTCGCCACCGCCGATTTCGACCATAGTGTCGTCGGGGCGAGGATCGATGGTGGCGATGATTCGGTCGATGACGGCCGGATCGTGCAGGAAGTGTTGCCCGAGCCCCTTGCGTGCGAGCAGTCGGCTCATGTCAGGCGCGACGTCGCCATCTCGATGGCGAGCCGGACGGCGGCGCGGAGGCTTGCCGCGCTCGCCCTGCCCGTGCCTGCGATCTCGAGCGCCGTGCCGTGATCGACAGAGGTCCGCACGATAGGCAGGCCGAGCGTGACGTTGACGATCTCGCCGAAATCCTGGGCCTTGAGCACGGGGAGACCCTGATCGTGGTACATCGCCACGACGACGTCGGATCTTGCGAGCGACGTGGCGGTGAACGCAGAGTCTGCCGAAACCGGGCCGAAGACATCGATGCCGTCTTCGCGCAGCGCGGCGACTGCGGGCCCGATCGTCGTCTGTTCTTCGGTTCCGAGCATGCCATCCTCACCGGCGTGCGGGTTCAGACCAAGTACGCAGATGCGCGGATTTGGCAGGCCGAACCAGCGCCGCAGGTCCCGGTCTACGATTCGGATGGTCGCGTCGAGGCTGTCGCGCGTGATGGCTTCGGGTACCCGAGCGAGCGGCAGGTGCGTCGTCGCGAGCGCGACTCTGAGCCTCGAGCTCGCGAGCAGCATGACCGGCTTGCCGACGCCCGTCAGCTCGCCGAGAAACTCGGTATGTCCCGTGAACGGAATGCCGGCGGCGCTGATTACGCTCTTTTGCACTGGTGCCGTGACGAGCGCATCGGCCTGGCCCTCGCGGCATGCGTTTGCGGCCGTCTCGAGCATCTCGACGACCGCAGGCGCGTTCCTGGTATCCAGTTCCCCGGGCCTGACTTCAGCAGGGAGCGCGATCGGGAGCAGCTGCAGACTGCCGGAGCGGTGCGGCCGCGCCTCGGCGAGGTCCGCGACGACGACCAGGTCGAGCTCGATTCCCAGGGCCCTGGCGCGGGACGCGAACAGTTCCGGGTCACCGAGCGCCACCAGGCGGGCATCGATCGTGTCCGCTGCGAGCTCGAGACAGATATCCGGGCCGATGCCGGCCGGCTCGCCGCTGGTCAGGACGACCAGCGGAGCTGACCGGGGCGAGCGCGTCAGATCTTCTTGACGATGTAGGCTTCGGCCTGCAGCCGGCGCCGCCACAGCTCGCTTTCCTCGACGGCTTTACCCCGCCCGATCTGATTGCGGCAGTTCGCGTCGCGCAGATCGTCGGTCATGTCGTAGACCCTCTGGTCCGTAATCTCCGCGATATGCCAGCCAAAATCCGTCCGAAACGGCTGCGACAGCTCACCGACCTCGAGTGACTTCAGCACTTCGCTGAACTCCGGCACGAAGCCGGCGCGATCCAGGATGAGCCAGCCAAGGTCGCCGCCGTCGACGGCTGAGGCCACGTCTTCGGACAGGGCCGATGCCACTGTCGCGAAGTCGTCGCCGGCAAGAATCTGATCGCGGACACCCTGCAGCCGTTGCCGGGTCGCATCGTCGTCGAGGACCTCGGTCGGCGTCAGCAGAATGTGGCGCGGCCGGATCTGATCAACGAGCTCGAGCTCCACGCCGCGCAATTCATTGAGCCGAACGATGTGAAATCCACCCCCGCCCCGAATCGGCGCCGAGTGCGCGCCGGGCTCCATTTCCGTCACGTCCGCGGCAAAGATCGTCGGCAGCTCCGAGCCCTTGCGCCAGCCGAGATTGCCGCCCTCGAGGGCCGTCTGGCTTTCCGAATAGGCGACCGCGAGCTGGGCAAAGTCAGCGCCTTCGTCGAGCTGCCGCGCGATGTCCCTGATTCGCTCTTCTGCCGCCACGATCTGGTCCTGCGGGCCGTCCGGATCGAAACCGATGAGAATATGCGAGGTGTTGTAATCGAACTCGCTGTTCTCCGACATCTGCGACATCTCGAGGCATTGCTCGAGCTCGCGCGGGTTGATCCTGATCTGGTCGACAACCTCGACTCGCTCGAGCTGCCGGATCATCGTGTCACGTCGCTGATCCTCACGAAATTGCGGGTAGCTGAATCCTTGCGCCTCGAGCCACGTCGGAAACTGCTCCAGCGTCTGGCCGGCCGATTGGGCGATTTCGGCAAGAATCGAGTTCAGCTGATCGTCGCCGATCTCGACGCCGATTCGGCTCGCGCGCTGGATCTGAATCTCCTCGAGTATGAGCTGGTCGAGCACCTGCTGCTCGAGAACCGACAGCGGCGGCAACTGTCCGCGCTGCTCCGGTGGCAGCTGGGCCTGTTGCTGGGTAAAGTTCTCCCGAACGATGCCGACCCGGCTCTGTAGCTCGCTCTTGAGCACCACGCCGGAATCGACGAGAGCCGCGACGCCGTCGAGCAGCTCGCCCGATGAGCCGAGTTCACGCGTCTGCGCCATGCCGATTTCCGTGACGGTCATGGCGATACAGAGGCTTACAATGCTGATTGCTGGCTGCTTCATTTCTTGTTCGATCACGCGGACATTGATTGGTTCAGAAGTCGTCTCGAATCACTCCGCGGTAGTCTCGAGACGCCGATAGCTAAGAATACCACGCCCCAGAAGCTCTTCCGGTGTGGCGCTGCGCTGGGACAGGCCCTTGAGCTCGAGCTGGATAGAAATTGTTCCGTCGGTGTCGCCGGTGCTGCGGACGATGTAGTGACGGCTCGTCAGGCGGATGCGCCAGCAGCACGCCTCGTACTCGAGACCCGCGAACCGCTCGAGCGGCTTCTTCTCGAGCAGCGAATAGCTGTACTGCCCAATCAGTCGCCAGCGCTGGCCGACCGGCCAGATCAGAGACAGATCGC
>DATCZB010000027.1:0-18222 GCA_036526155.1 Gammaproteobacteria bacterium | reverse complement strand
AGAACCGTCGGGCCGGCGTCGCCCCGAGCGTGGCGGCCGCTTCGAGCGGTCCGCGGCCCATGGCTTCGAAAGCATTCTGCAGCGGCTGCACGGCGAACGGCAACGAATAAATAATCGACGCGATCACGAGCCCGGTAAACGAGAACGTCAGCGTTGTGTCCGTGACCTCGACCCAGATGCGGCCGATCCAGCCGGCAGGACCCAGAAGTATCAGCAGGTAGAACCCGAGCACGGTTGGCGGCAGCACCAGCGGCAGCGCGACGACCGCTTCGATCGGCGCGCGGGCACGGCTTCGCGTGAACGCGAGCCACCAGGCGAGAGGCGTTGCGATCAGCAGCAAACAGACAACGGTCAGCAGGCCCAGTCTCAGGCTGACCCAGAGCGGACCGAGCTCTAGCTCAAACATGGCGCAATGGTGCCACGTGCTATTCTGAGCGCAAATGAAAACAAGAATTGTGCTCGCTCTGACCGGCGCCAGCGGCGCGATCTACGGCGTCCGTCTCCTCGAGGAGCTCAGGAAGTCGGCCGACGCCGAGACCCATCTGATCGTGTCGAAGGCCGGCTATCTGAATCTTGCGACGGAGCTCGAAATGGGTCGCAGCGACGTCGATGCGCTGGCCGATGTAACCCACTCGAACAGCGACATCGGTGCGGCCATTGCGAGCGGATCGTTCCGGACCGATGCGATGGTCATCGCACCGTGCTCGATGCAGACGCTTGCCGGCGTTGCCACCGGGCTGGCCTCGTCACTGATCACCCGAGCAGCCGACGTCACGCTCAAGGAGAGACGCCGACTCGTGCTGCTGACGCGCGAAGCACCGCTGAATCTCGTTCATTTGCGGAACATGACGACGGTAACGGAGATGGGCGGGATCATATTCCCGCCCGTGCCGGCGTTCTATCTGGGGCTCGAGAGTATCGACGCCATGGTGGACCAGACGGTCGCGCGCATACTCGAGTTGATCGGAATCGATTCGCCCTTGCTCGGACGCTGGCAGGGCATCAAGCCCAAGTCGAGTTGATTTCCTCAGCCGTCTTCCGAAGCATCCGTGCAAACGACCGGAATCTGCTTCCTTTTCGCATAGCAAGTCGCAAGTCCCAGCGCTTCATCGGTCGACATCGGCTGCCTTAACACCAGCGTTTTCACGTGAATTCGGTTCGCGGCTTCGTCCAGGTGCTGTTTCTCAACGAACCTCTGGATCGTGGCAAGCGTAACCGTATCGTCCAGCGGGTCGCAGCACGTGCTGACGCGCACGTAATCTCTGCCGAGACTCTCTTTGGTTTCATTGTCTGCAACGATTTTGACGGGCATCACTTAGCTCCCCAGGAGGAAATATCCGTACTCAGCCTGAAGAGAAGCAATTGGCATGCCAACGTGGAAAAGCCGGTGTTTCCGTGCGTTGGGTAACGCTTATGTTGAAACTGGCTGACGCGAAGCGTCAGTTCCTGACGCGCTGAAGGTCAGGTTGTCACGCCAAGGCGAGTCGATTCAACGTAAGCCCGGGGATGGGCTGATGATGCTAAAGAACTCGCTCCGCGTGCGCGGATCGGAGCGAAACTGGCCGAGCAGGCGGCTCGTAATCATCGAGACGCCCTGTTTGCGAACGCCGCGGGTCGTCATGCACTGGTGCTGACCTTCGATGATGACGCCAACGCCTTTCGGCCTGAGCACTTCCTGGATGCAATTGGCGATTTGCGCCGTCATCGACTCCTGTACCTGCAGTCGCCTTGCGAATGCCTCGACGACCCGCGCCAGTTTGCTGATGCCGACGACTTTGCGATCCGGCAGGTAGCCGACGTGCGCCTTGCCGATGATCGGCGCCATGTGGTGTTCGCAATGGGACTCGAACTGGATGTCCCTGAGCACGATCATCTCGTCGTACCCGTCGACCTCTTCGAAAGTGCGCCGCAGGAAATCGACCGGGTCCTCGTTGTAGCCACTGCACCAGTCTTCCCATGCCCGCACGACCCGGCCGGGTGTCGCGGCCAGGCCCTCACGCTCGGGGTCCTCGCCAACCCATCGCAACAATTTCTCGATGGCTTGTTCGGCTTCTTTTCTCGACGGTCGGCTCAACTGGTTGTCCTCGTTCGTTTATTACGGAATGGTCCCGCCCCCGTTGCCGCGCAGTCTAAGTGGGGCAAATGGCAAGCGCAACAAAGGGGCCGAAGGCTTGCCATCGGCGCAATGCGGGTTATCGTTGTCGGGTGACGACGATGCGAGCCCCTCTTTGGCCAAAAAACCCGGCCCTGTTTCTCGACCTGGATGGCACCTTGCTGGAGTTCGCCGACGATCCCGCAAGTGTCGAAGTTGGCCGCAGCCTGCGAAGCCTGCTCGACCGGCTGCAGCGGGTGACGCATGGCGCGCTCGCCTTCGTCAGCGGACGCAGTCTGGCCGATCTCGATCGGCTGCTGGGCCCCGGGCAGTTTCCGCTGGGCGCGGTCCACGGGCTCGAGCGTCGTGATGCCGGTGGGCGAAGGTCGACCGCCGAGTTCGACGAGCGCGAAGTGGCCCGCATCAGGGAGGCGTTGCAGGAAATCGTCGAGCGACATCCCGGGACGATGCTCGAGGACAAGGGCCTGACGCTGGCGCTTCACTATCGTCGGTGTCCCGAGCTCGAGGAGAGTCTCGTCGAGCAGGTCGAGGCAAGGCTCAGCGACATCGCCTCGCGACTCAAGTTAATGCGGGGCAACATGGTTCTAGAAGTCAAGCCGGGTGACGGCAACAAGGGCACGGCCATCGCGGCCTTCATGGAAGAGGAGCCATTCAGCGGCAGGACGCCCGTCTTCATCGGTGACGATGTCACGGACGAGGACGGATTCAGGGTCGTCAACGAGCTAGGTGGCGTGTCGGTCAAGGTCCATTCAGGGCAAACCTGTGCCAGACACCGTTTGCCCGACACGCAAGCGGTATTGAGCTGGCTCGGTGAGCTTGCGTCCGGAGAGAGCCAATGAGCAGCCTCAATCTCAGTGTCATCGGGAACTGTCAGATCGCCGTGATTGTCGACCAGCACGGCCGGTTTGTCTGGGGCTGTTTCCCCCGCTATGACAGCGACCCGGTGTTTTGCTCGCTGCTCGAGGCGGACAGCGATGCCGGCGAAATCGGGTTTTTCGATTTCGAGCTGCAGAACCTGGCGCGGTCGGAGCAGGCGTATGAGCCGAATACGGCGATCCTCCGCACGACGCTGACGGACGAGTCGGGTGGCGCGGTTCGAATCGTCGACTACGCGCCGCGTTACACGCAATACGGCCGCAGCTATCACCCGATCATGGTCGTTCGGCAAATTTCGCCGGTTGCCGGTGCGCCGGCAATCCGCATCAGGCTGCGGCCGGCCGCGCACTACGGGGACCGCAAGCCCAATGTGACCCACGGCAGCAACCACATCCGCTTCGAGAACGGCGAGTACACGCTGCGCCTGACAACGAACGCGCAGCTCTCCGCCGTGCTCGAGGAAAGCCTGTTCGTGCTCGAAAAGCCGATCACACTGATCCTCGGGCCCGACGAGACCATTCCGGAGAGTCCGGAAAAGATCAACCGCGAGATGTATGGCGAAACGCGGGCGTACTGGCAGGGCTGGACGCGGGCGCTGTCGATTCCGTTCGAGTGGCAACAGGAGGTGATCCGCGCCGCGATCACGCTCAAGCTCTGTACGTTCGAGGACACGGGGGCCGTTCTGGCGGCATTGACGACGTCCATCCCCGAGTCACCGGACAGCGGCAGGAACTGGGACTACCGGTTTTGCTGGTTGCGAGACAGCTATTACACGGTGCAGGCGCTGAACAGTCTCGGCGCAACCAAGACGATGGAAGAGTTCCTGCGCTACATTTTCAATATCGTTGCGGCGCACGGAAAAGATGAGGACCTGCAGCCGGTCTACGGCATTTCGGGCGCCGCGGAACTCACCGAGAGCACCGTCGCGAGTCTGCGCGGTTATCGCGGCATGGGGCCGGTCCGGGTCGGCAACGATGCCTATCGCCAGGTGCAGAACGACAGCTATGGCGCGGCGATTCTGGCCGCGACGCAGAGCTTCTTCGATTCGCGACTCGTCGATCGTCGGGGCCAGCGCGAGTTCGAGCTGCTCGAGTCGCTCGGTTATCGTGCGGCCGACCTGTTCGACAGGCCGGATGCGGGCCTGTGGGAATATCGCGGTCGCAGCGAGGTTCATACCTATTCGAGTGTCATGTGCTGGGCCGCCTGCGACCGTCTGGCGCGCATCGCCGCGAGACTCGGCCTCAGCGAGCGCGCGTCATACTGGGCCGGCCAGGCCGGGCGGATCCGAAGCGTCATCCTGGAAAAAGCCTGGAGCGAGAAGCAGGGCAGTTTCGTCGCGAGCTTCAGCAGCGACTACCTCGATGCCAGCCTGCTGACGCTGGCCGATCTCGGGTTCGTGTCGCCGCAGGATCCGAAATTCCTCGGCACGATTGCCGCGGTGGAGAAGGAGCTGAGGAGCGGGCCGTATCTGTTTCGCTATAAGTCGGAGGACGACTTCGGCGCGCCCGAGACGGCGTTCAACATTTGCACGTTCTGGTACATCAATGCGCTCGCGAGCGTCGGGCGACGCGATGAAGCGAGGGAGCTGTTCGACAACATGCTCGCGCACCGAACCTCGCTGGGGCTCCTGTCGGAAGATCTGGATCCTGTGACCGGCGAGCTCTGGGGCAATTTCCCTCAGACCTACAGCATGGTCGGCATCATTGCTGCCGCGACGCGACTCAGCAGCAGCTGGGAGGAGTCGCTATGACGCGTCTCGTCGCGGTCTCGAACCGGGTCGCCCAGCCGAAGCGGGGCAAGTCCTCGGGTGGTCTGGCGGTGGGGATCTGGTCGGCCCTGCAGGAGCTTGGCGGGGTCTGGTTTGGCTGGAGCGGCAAGACCTGCCGAACGGAGCCCAAGGACCCGTCGATTACGGAATCAGGCGACGTCAAGTTCGTCACGACGGACCTCAACGCCAAGGATTTCGATCTCTATTACAACGGCTTCAGCAACGACACGCTCTGGCCATTGCTCCACTTCATGCTCGGCTACTTCAAGTACAGCCGGACGCAGTACGACGCTTATTGCAGGATCAACGAGTTCTTCGCGCGCAAGCTGTTGCCGCTGGTCACGCCGGACGACGTCATCTGGGTTCACGACTATCACCTGATACCACTCGGCGGGGAGCTCAAGCGCGCCGGGGTCGGTGTGCCGATCGGGTTCTTCCTGCACGTGCCCTTTCCGGGATTCGACGTGATGCGCTCGCTGCCCTGTTACCTGCCCATACTGCGCAGCCTGGCGCTCTATGACGTGATCGGCTTCCAGACCGATCGCGACCTGTGGGCGTTCCATGATTGCGTGACGCAACCGGAGATCGGTGGTGCTGTATTGCGTGACGGCAGGGTTTCAGCTTTCGGCAGGACTTTCCGCGCCGAGGTATTTCCGATCGGCATCGACGTCGAGAGCTGCATGACGCTTGCCAGCGAGAACATGCAGCACACCAAGGTCCGGCGTCTCGCCAAAAGCGTGGCCGATCGCAAGCTCATCATTGGCGTCGATCGGCTCGACTACAGCAAGGGCCTCGAGCTCAGGTTTCGGGCTTTCGAGAAGCTGCTGGCCCGGTACCCAGCCGTGCGCGGAGAAGTTTCCCTGCTGCAAATTGCGCCTCCGACCCGGGCCGGCGTCAGAACCTACGACACGATCCGCGAGCTGCTCGAGCAGGCGGCCGGTAACGTCAATGGCAAGTACGCCGATATCGACTGGGTGCCTATTCGTTACCTCAATCAGGCTTTTGACCGGCGCGTCCTGATGTCGCTTTACCGGCTGGCGAGCGTCGGCCTCGTGACACCGATTCGTGACGGGATGAATCTCGTCGCCAAGGAGTTCGTTGCGAGTCAGGATCCTGAGGACCCCGGCATGCTCGTCTTGTCGACACTTGCCGGCGCGTCCAGTGAGTTGTCGGCGGCCGTGCTCGTCAATCCCTACGATCGCGATGGGGTCGCGGACGGCATGGCAACCGCCATCGAGATGCCGCTCGGTGAGCGCAAGGAGCGACATCAGCAGATGATCAAGGTGCTCAAGAAAAACGACATTCATGCCTGGTGCAAACGATTCCTGACTTCGCTGACTGAGGTTGCTGACGGCCGTTGATGAACTCGCGATTCCTGGTCGAGCACTTCGAGGCATGCCGCGGGCGCAGTGAACCGCTCGTGCTCGTCACTGTCTGGGAAACGCTCGGCTCGACCTACAGCAAGGCCGGAACGCGCATGCTGATCACGTCCGGTGGCGAGAGTCGGGGGCTGGTCAGCGGCGGTTGCCTCGAAAGCGATCTGGCCGAGCGCGCACGCGACGTGCTCGAGACGAGGCAGGCGCGAACCGTGACCTATGACTTGCGCGACGAGGCCGATGAGCTGTTCGGGCTCGGGATTGGCTGTAACGGTCTCATCAGCGTGCTGTTGCAGCCGGTATTTCCCGAGACGAGCTACGAGCCGCTGGCGTCGATTGCACGCGCACTGGTCGGCCTGCAGCCGGGCGCCGTCGCGACCGTCATCGAAGCGAGCGACGACGCCGTTGCGCCGGGAGCCGCGCTCGTGCTCGCAGACGACGACGTCTGCGCTTTCGGCGTCCCCTCTGCATTGGCGGCCACTCTCGAGGCAGGTTGCCGCGAGGTCCTGAACGAGGGGGTGCCGCGGCTGGTATCCGAGCCTGCCGGCCTGCGCGTGTTGTTGGCGCCGATCAAGCCGGTGCCGCAGGTCCTGATTCTCGGAGCCGGGCTCGATGCCGTGCCGCTCGTCAATATCGTTGCCGAGCTCGGGTGGCGCGTGTCGATCGCGGATCACCGTCCGGCCTATCTGAAGCGCGGCGCGTTCTCACGGGCGGAGCAGGCATTCGACGTCCGTCCGGAGACGCTCGCGGCAGACGTCGCGCTCACCCGGTTCGATGCCATCGTCGTCATGAGCCATCATCTGGCAACGGACCGGGAATACCTGCGCCAGCTCGCCGACGTCGACATCACCTTCATCGGTTTGCTCGGGCCGCCCGCCCGCAAGGAACGCCTGCTCGGCGAGCTCGGCGATGCCGGGCGCAAGCTCGGCCCGCGGCTGCATGCGCCGGTCGGCATCGACATAGGCGCGGACACGGCCGAGTCGATCGCGGTGTCGATCGCCGCCGAGATCCAGCAGGTGCTTGCTTAGCCGCCTGACATGGTACGATCGATCCGATTGATCGATGGGGGGCAAGCCATGAGATCGACTCTTTCGGTTCGAGTTTTGATCCTCGCCGGATTCGTTACCGGCAGCGCAGTCGCTTCGGCGCAGGAAGGGGCTTCGCCCGAGGGCGCGGCAGAGTTCGAAGTGCCACGGACACCGTGGGGCGACCCCGATTTACAGGGCGTATGGGACTACCGCACGATCACGCCGCTGCAGCGCTCGCGGGAGCTCGGTGACCGCGCTTTCTATACCGACGAGGAAGTCGCGGAGCTCGAGGGCCGCGCGGCGGAGCGAATGGATGAGGTGCCGGAGGAGATCTCCGCGGGGCTGGTCCATGCGCAGTACGCAACGGACCCCGGCCGCTATGTTGATGAGTCCGGGCGCACGTCGCTGATAGTCGACCCGCCCAACGGCCGAATCCCGCCGCTGACGCCCGAGGCCGAGGCCCGTCAGGCGGCGAATCGTGGCCAGGGTTTCGGGCGCGGCGCAGACTCCTATCTCGATCGAACGCTCATGGAGCGCTGCATCACGCAGGGGTTTCCGCGTTCGATCATGCCGACTCTGTACAACAACAATATCGAAATCGTGCAGGGGCCGGGCCACGTCGCGATCATTCACGAAATGATTCACGAGACGAGGATCGTGCCGCTGGACGGCAGCGATTTCACCGGTTTGCGCGGCTGGGTCGGCGAGTCGAGAGGGTACTGGGACGGCGACACGCTCGTCGTCGAAACCCGCAACTTCAACGATCAGGTCTCGTATCAGGGCGCGGGGGAAAACCTTCGCGTAACCGAGCGATTCACGCGCGCGGCGCCGGACCGGATCGCATTCAGCATGACGCTCGAGGATGAGACGCACTGGGCGCAGCCCTGGACGGTCGCCTACTCGATGCGCCCGACCGACGGCGATCTCTACGAGTACGCATGCCACGAGGGCAATTACGGCCTTGCCAATATCCTCGAGAACGCCCGCGACGCCGAGCGGGCCGAGGCTGAGGCAGGCGGTAACTGAAGGAGTCACAACGATGAGGAATCGACTATTCGTCGCTGTCCTTGGCGGCGCTTGCCTTCTCGCCGGGAACATTCCGGCCGGCATGGCGCATCATTCTTTCTCGGCCGAGTTCGACGCCGACCAGCCCGTCACCCTGAAGGGGACGATCACCAGGATGGAGTGGATCAATCCTCATTCCTGGATGCACGTCGACGTGCAGAACGAGGATGGGACAGTCACTGCCTGGATGATAGAGGGCGGCACGCCAAACACGCTGCTGCGGCGCGGGTTTACGATGGACAACGTCAGGGTCGGCACCGAGATCACGGTCGAGGGCTTCCGCGCGCGGAACGGCTCGAACCGGGCCAACGGCGCCGATCTGATCCTGCCCGACGGCACGCGGCTGTTCATGGGCTCCCGCGGGACGGGCGCACCCAGCGACGAGGAATAGTCCGGCGAAGGCTAGTCGGAGACGGGCTCCAGCCTGAGCACCATCCCGTCGGTCGAGGGTCCGCCGAAAGTTCTTTCGGTCGCGACGTAGATATATCCGTCCGGGCTTTGCGCGATGTCGCGCGGCCTGAGGTTGAGCTCGGTCAGCATGCCCCGGCGCGGCTCGGCCTGTGATGGCTGATTGAACGAATGGCGCTCTATTTCGCGCGTCGTCAGACCGCCGACCAACAGGTCGCCCTGCCATTGCGGGAACTTGTCGCCGGTATAGAACATCAGGCTCGACGGGCTGATCGACGGCACCCAGTGGATGCGCGGGTTATCCATGCCGGGACGGGCCCAGGGCTGATCCGATACCAGCGTTCCCGTGTAGTTGCGTCCCGTCGAGACGAGCGGCCAGCCGTAGTTGTGGCCAGGCAGCAGGATATTGACCTCGTCGCCGCCCATCGGCCCGATCTCGCATTGCCAGAGTTCGCCGGTCTCGGGATGAAACGCGAGGCCATAGCCGTTGCGGTGGCCGTAGGTGAAGATCTCCGGTAGCGCGTCGTCGCGGCCGACGAAGGGATTGTCGGCCGGCACGCCACCATCGTCGCGGATGCGCAGCGTCTTGCCGACGTGATTGTCGAGGGCCTGCGCCTTGAGTCGCAGGCTCGGGTCATCCTCGGGAATGCAGCACAGGCGGTCGCGATCGCCGATCGTGATATACAGCGTCGCGTCGGGGCCAAACAGGATCCGCCCGGCCAGGTTGCCGCCGGTTTCCCAGGCGTTGGCGACAAAGATCTCCTCGACGTCTTCGAGGCGGGAGCCGCTCAGGCGGCCGCGCGTGATGGCCAGCGTATCGAGCTCGCCTTCCTGTTTGCCGTGAGCCAGATAGACGAGCCCGTTGCTTGCGAAGTCGGGATGCACGGCAACCGACTTCAGTGCGTTGCCGCCCGTATCCGGTGACGTCCAGACGGGGTCGGGCTCGAGCCGATCGTCGCGGATCATTCTGAGATTGCCGTTCGGCTCCGCGACCAGCAGGTCGCCATTCGGCAGAAACGCCAGGCTCCATGGATGCTCGAGACCTTCGGCGATCGGGACGACGCGAACCCGGTTGGCGCCGTTGCCGACGACCCAGGGGCCGGCACCTGTTTCAGCTGCTTGCTGTGCGAATGCCTGGCCGTTGAGCCCAATCAGGGCGAGGCCGGCCGCGAGAACGGGCGTGCGAAGGTTCATAATTGGCTCCCCCCAGCTTGATCCCGAAGCTTACCATCGAAAGATCCTGCCGATCGTGCCGGCAGGGTGCGTGCCGACACCCGAGCCAAGCTCGATGAAGCCGTCGGTTGCTGCGAGGCTCGAAAAATCGCCCGATGTGTTGGTCGGCCTCGGCTCGGCGAACTCGATGCCGTCGTCCGACCAGCCGAGCAAGACCGGCACGAAGTAGGTCAGGTGCTTCGGTCCCGTGACATCGGCGCTCAGTCTGGCGTACTCGGGCGGCGTGGGGCGCAGACCCGACGCCTGCCGCAGCACCGGGACCACGTACCGCGTCATGCACAGCAGCGTCGACACCGGGTTTCCCGGCAGCGCAAAGATCGGTTTGCCTTCGCCGCTGAGTCCGAACCACATCGGCTTGCCGGGCTTTTGCTCGATCCGGTGAAACACGACCTCGGCTCTGAGCTGTTCGAGCACGGCCGGCACGAAGTCGAATTCGCCCATCGACACCCCGCCGCTCAGGATGAGGATGTCGTTTTCTGCATGCAGCGCTTCCACGGACTCGAGAATCACGTCCGGATCGTCGGGCAGCGTCGTTCGGCTGCAGTCGGCCAGATGGGCGCGTCTCAGGCTGGCCGCGACGGCGAGATCGTTGCTCGATCGGATCTGATGCGGTGCGATCTCGGGCGCGTCGACGGCAACGAGCTCGTCGCCGGTCGAAATGACGGCAACCGCCGCCGGTCTGGTCGTCGCGACCCGGGCTCGTCCGGCGCTCGCGAGCACGGCAATCTCGGCCGGGCCGATGCGCTCGCCCGGCTCGAGCACGACGTCTGCCTCTCGCCGGTCGCTGCCCTGCGCATGAATGAATCGGCCGGGCTCGACCGTCGCCTCGTCGTCGACGTGCGCGATGTCTCCGTCGATTCGAAGGCGCTCGATCGGAATGACGGCGTCCGTGCCTTCAGGGCGCACCGCGCCCGTCATGACCCGGATGCAGGCATCGCCCGATGGGCAGGTCGTTGCAGCTTGCCCGGCTGCCTGCACGGCCGCGATCGAGAAACTCCGACGGCCCACGGCCCAGGCCGCGCTCGATACCGCGATCCCGTCCATCGTGACCCGGTCGAACGGAGGCTGGTCGCGTTCGGCCAGAATTCGCTCGGCCAGAATGCGGTCGACCGCGTCGTCGATGGCAACCGTTTCGACGGGGCGCGCCGGCACGCGCTCCGAGATCAGCGTCCAGGCTTCGGCGACCGTTGTCATTGACGCTCGATCACTTCAGCGCGCTCGATCGAGACCTCGTATCCCGTGCCAGGTGCGAACGGCCCAAGGCTCGTCGCATGGGTGCGCGTCGCGCCCGGCGCCAGTGTGCCTTCCAGAAGACGTCGCGCGAGTCGCGCCCGATCGCCCTCGATATAACCAACGACCAACTGGATGGAGCCGACTTCGAACTCGGTGCGATTCTCGATGCGGACGACGAGAAGCCCGCCCGAGTCCAGCGTGCTTGCCAGGGCCAGATAGCGCTCCGGGTTCTCGGGGAGATCGAGACGCACGAGCGCCCGGCGGGCTTCGGCACCGGCCGCGCCCTCGGACTCGGCGGCGCGGCTGTACTCCTGGATTGCGGTGTTGCGATCCCCGCGGCGCTCGGCGATACGGCCCAGTCCCAGGTAGGCGTCGGCCGTCGGCAGCAATGCCAGGCTCGCACGGTATGCGGTTTCGGCGGCGCCGATTTGCTCGAAGGCGAGGTGCGCATGACCCTTGGCGAGCTGATAGTAAAAGAACCGATCGTTGAGGCTAAGCGCCTGATCGTAATGGCCCAGCGCACGACCTGGCCGGTTGGCGGCCATCTCGATATCGCCGAGCAGCGCCTCGGCCTGGGCCTCGTCGCGCAACAGCTCGGCTGCGCTCGTGGCTTCGCGTCGCGCAAGCTCCGGATCGCCGGCGGCGAGCGCCTCGCTGGCCCTGTCGAGCGCTTCGTAGCCCGGCAGGTCACGGCGCAGGCTTGCCGTGGCGCGGGCGTAGGCGTCGCGACCCAGCGTGCCGGCTGCCGGAAGGGTTTGCGCGGTTGCTCGATTCGCGTCCACGCGCTCGGCGGACGGCGGGTGGCTCGCAAACAGCCCGGCGAGCCAGCCACGGTCGTCGCGATTCTGCGAGAGGCGGACGAAGGTCTGCTGCAGCTCGACCGCGGCGCGCGGGTCGTAGCCGGCGCGCGACATGTAGCGCATGCCGTAAACGTCGGCTTCGAGCTCGGCCTCGCGGCCGTGACGCATATTGATGAGCTGCGCGCCGAGCCCGGCCGCGCCGACGGCAAGTCCGGAGTAATCGCGGTCCCGGGTGGCGGCCGACGCGATCAGCACGGCGCCCTGCAGCAGCATGCCGCGCTGCATTGCCTGCGCGCCGTGCCGTGCGGCGGCGTGCACGATCTCGTGACCGATTACGGCGGCGAGCTCGGCTTCGGACCCGAGCTCGACCAGAAGTCCGCGATTGACGGCGATCTTGCCGCCCGGCAGTGCCCAGGCATTGGGCACGGAGCTGTTGATGATCACGAATTCATACGGCAGTGCGCGATCGCTGACGGCGGCGAGTCGGCTGCCGACGTCGCGCACGTATTGCGACAGGGCGGGATCACGCCGGTACTCGCCGCCCTGCATCTGCTGCGACGGCAGATATTGCCCGGACCCGATTGCGACCTCGTCCTCCGCGCTGATCAGCGCGAGCTGGCGTTCGCCAGTCACCGGGTTGATGGTGCAGGCCGCCGAGGCCAGCAGGGCGCAACAGGTCGCCGTGATCGGCGCCAATCGCGAGCGCTTTCTCATCGGCGACGCCTAACCGCGACGGATGCCCGTGTGGGCACCCTCGCTGATCTCGTGCCAGGCGCCAATCGAATCGGCGTAGGCTCGGTAGGAGGCATAGACCCGGCCGAGGTCGGTGTCGGCCGCGGAAAGTTCCTCCATGACCTCGATACTGAGCGCCCTGAGCGTGCCGAGCACCTCGGGCGGAAACGGGCGGATCTCGACGCCGTAGTCTGCGGTCAGCGTGCGCAGCGCCTGCTGGTTGCGCGCGGCGAATTCGGCAATGACGAAGTCGGCTTCGGCGCGGCATGCCGCGTCGATGACGTTTTGCAGGTGCGGTGACAGCGCGGCGTAGGCTCCAGCCGAGACCAGCGCTTCGAGCACGCCTGAGGGCTCATGCCAGCCGGGGTAGTAGTAGTAGCTCGCGACTTCCTGCAATCCCCAGGCCATGTCGTTGAACGGCCCGTTCCATTCGGTCGCGTCGATGACACCCGTCGCGAGCGAGGTGAATAGCTCAGCCCCCGGCAGGCTGACGGCCACCGCGCCGGCCCGCTGAATGACCTCGGCGCCGAGTCCGGATATGCGCATCTTCAGGCCGACGAGATCCTCGACCGAGTTGATCTCGGTATTGAACCAGCCGCCCATCTGCGCGCCCGTGTTGCCGGCGACGAACGGCACGATGCCCTGAGCGCCATAAATCTCGCGCCAGAGCTCGAGGCCACCGCCGTGATCCATCCAGGCCTTGTGCTCGTTGGGCAGCATGCCGAAAGGGACGCTCGAGAAAATCGGTGCGGCGGGCAAGGTGCCGCGCCAGTAGGTCGGCGAGCTGTGGCCCATCTGCGTGGTGCCCCGGGCAACAGCATCGAAGACCTCGAATGCCGGGATCAGCTCGCCGGCCGCGAACACCTGGATGTCGATGCGGCCGTCCGACAGCTCGCCGATGCGCCCGGCCAGCCGATTCGCCGACGCCCCGAACCCCGGGAAATTCGGCGGCCACGAGGTGACCATTCGCCAGCTATGGGTCTCGCTCGAGCTCTGCCGAACGGAATCGTCGCCGGCCTGGCTGCACGCAGCCACGGCGCCAAGACCGCCATAGAGAACGGCACGTCGCTTCATCGGGAGGTTCCTGCTTGTCGACAGATTTCATTCTGACTCGACCTGTCGTCGCGTCAAGTCGCCGAATTGGCTTCGGTCAGTGCTTTGACCGACAATGCGCGCCCATGAAAACGGAGCACAAACCGGGCGCCGATTTTTTGCGCCAGCTCGTGTCGGCGGACGTTGCCGCGGGCAAGCATGATGGCCGGGTACAGACGCGATTCCCCCCCGAGCCGAACGGCTATCTCCATATCGGTCACGCCAAGGCCATCTGTATCAATTTCGGGATTGCCAACGAATTCGACGGCAGCTGTTACCTCCGCTTCGACGATACCAATCCGGTCAAGGAGGACATGGAATTCGTCGATGCCATCATGGCCGACGTCAAGTGGCTCGGTTTCGACTGGGGCGACAACCTGCGGCATGCGTCGGATTACTTCGAGACGCTGTACGAGCTTGCGGTCGAGCTCATCGAGAACGGCAATGCCTACGTCGACCATCAGTCGGCCGAAGAGATTCGCGCCACGCGCGGCACGCTGACCGAGCCGGGCGTCGAGAGCCCGTTTCGCGACCGCGGCCGTGAGGAAAACCTCGGCCTGTTCGCGCGAATGCGTGCCGGTGAATTTGCCGACGGCGAATGCGTGCTGCGCGCACGGATCGACATGGCGTCGCCGAATATCAATCTGCGAGATCCGACGCTGTACCGAATCCGACATGTGCCGCACCAGCGGACCGGCGATGCCTGGTGCATTTACCCGATGTACGACTTCGCGCATACGCTGTCCGACGCCATCGAGGGCACGACGCATTCGCTGTGCTCGCTCGAGTTCGAGGATCATCGGCCGCTCTACGAGTGGCTGGTGCAGAACACGTCGGTGCCGCATCAGCCCGAGCAGACCGAGTTCTCGCGCCTGAATCTCATGTACACCGTCATGAGCAAGCGGCGGCTCAAGCAACTCGTCGACGAAGCGCACGTCGACGGTTGGGACGACCCGCGCATGCCGACGCTCGCGGGCTTCAGGCGGCGCGGCTACACGCCGGAATCGATCCGGGAGTTCATGCGCCGGGTCGGAGTGACGCGCAAGGACAATCTCATCGAGCTGGGCGCGCTCGAGAGCTGCATTCGCGACGATCTCAACGAGAACGCGGAGCGTCGCTTTGCCGTGCTCGATCCGCTCAGAGTCGTCATCGAGACTTACCCCGAGGGTCAGGTCGAGGAAATGACGGCGTCCAATCATCCGAATCGACCCGAAACGGGCACGCGGACGGTCCCGTTCTCGCGCGAGATCTGGATCGAGCGCGAAGACTTCCTCGAGGACGCGCCGCGCAAGTTCTTCCGCCTCAAGCCCGGTGGTGAGGTTCGGCTACGCTACGCTTACATCATCAGGTGCGAGCGCATCGAGAAGGATGCGGACGGCAGGGTGACGACCGTCTATTGCAGCCACGATCCGGAGACGCGCAGCGGCACCGGCAAGGATGCCGAGCGCAAGGTCAAGGGCACGATCCACTGGGTCTCGGCGGCAGAGGCGCGGCCCGCGGAAGTCAGGCTATATGACCGCCTGTTCAAGGTGCCGAGCCCCGGAGCCGACGATTCGCTCGAGGACATCCTCAACGAGGATTCTCTGCGCATCGTCGAGAACGCCATGCTCGAGCCGGGTCTGCTCGAAGCGGAGCCGGGAGCCCGGTTCCAGTTCGAGCGACAGGGGTATTTCTATGTCGACGCCAGGCTCAGCGAGTCGGGCCGGCCCGTATTCAATCGCGTCGTCACGCTCCGCGACACCTGGGCCAGGCTCGAACGCGCCGCCCTCGAGGCATCCGGCGGCTGAGCGCCACCGGGATTTCCCGAGATGGAATCCGTCGTGCGTCCCGCCAGGAAGGAGGATTGCGCGGCAATCGCGGCGCTCTACAGCATCTCTTCGGACGGCGTCGCCGACTACATCTGGACCCGGCTCGCCAATTAATGCGCCGGGCTCAAGGCGTGACGTTCTCGCTCGACCCGGCAAACAGTCGCGTGCCGTCCGCCTTCGTCACGTTGCGTGCATTCGAGTTCGTGCTGCCGTCGCGGGCGCGCGTGCCGGAGATCGTCACCACGTCACCGGTCTGCAGCGAGTTGCGCGTCCAGCCCTGACGCATGAGTCCGTTCGGGCTGCCGAGCTCGAAGGCCCAGGCGGCGCCTTCGTCGGCGCCAGGCTCCCTGCAGGCCCATTCTGCAGGCTCCTCATCGCTGCCGCGCGGTACGGCCGTGCGCTCACAAAGCTCGGTCACGCGCAAATGAATCCAGGCGTGCGGATTCTGCCATTCGACCTCCGTCACGGCGCCCGTCGCCGTCAGCTCTTTAGTCGAATCGAACTCGGCCGAAAACGAATGGTGGGCGGCCAACGGCAACGATGCCGCAAGCGCTGCAACGGCTCCGCCTGCGATGGCTCCGGCCTTGAGCCGAGCACCATGGCAGCCTGTCTCTGGCTTGGATTGTCGTTTCATCGTCGGTACTCCTAGTTAAGCTGAATCCTGCGACCAAACTGCTGATTCTCGTTGCAGATGAACTCGATCAGCTCCTGATCCGGCAACAGCCGTTGATCGACGCGGACTGTCCACGGTCGGGTATACGCTTTCGGGTCGTTGATCGTCAGGTCGATCTGCAAATGCCCGAAGGTTGGCCGCCGGAAACGCTCCGTGAATGTCGCTTCGCGCGTGTACGGGCTGCCGTTCACGTCCATCCACCCGTCAGCCACGCTGTCTTCGTCAGCGCCACGCAGGTTGTTGGTCTCGACGACGAGATCGTCGCCATCCCAGTAACCGATTGAATAACCGTACCACCACGGCTGCGGCTCGCCCTGCGGCGGCAGCTCGCGACCGTCGAGGTAGATATGGCGGACGCCGTAGTTCGCCTCATATTCGATCAGGATCATTTTTTCGGTCTGAATGATCATGCGCGGTTGCGGCTGCTGATGGAACTGCAGAAAACCCATAGGCAGACAGAGGGCATCCGGGTTGTCGCGGGCGTTCGATTCGGCGCGTTGATCCCGAAGCTCCTTGGCCCACGGCGTGTAGGGCAGGCCGCCTTCCATGTTCTGGCCGGCCTCGAAAAAGGCCGCGATCGGAGGACCGTCCGGGTCGAGCGGAACCGGGGCCTGTGAAGGCTCGAGCGAGACGCCGCCTCCGCCACGACCGTCGCCCGGGGGTGGCCCGCTGCGGGTCCGCATCCAGAGCCCGGACAGGTCCGGCACGCCCCCGGCCGTTCGCGGTGTCGGGGCGTCCATGATCACATTCCCGTCCGCGTCCCGCGGCGCATTGGGGTCCTCCACCGCCGGCCATTGCGCCTGGACATTGGTGGACCAGCTGAATGCAGTCAGAGCGACCGCCAGCGTTAAGCTGGCGGCAAGAATGCCCGACCCCTTACGTTGGCTGAAGTGTGCCTCCACACTCGCCGACGGATTTGACTCTCGCACGTTGATTCTCCGTTCCCCCAGGCGGCCGGCGTCATGGCCGGTCGCACATCCAAGCGGCAAATAATAACCCCTGAAACGGGCTCGGCGAGCACGGCTGCCCCGGGCACAAGAATTCTTGTCAAAGTGCCTGGCGCTTCGCATGGAAATCGTCAACAGCGACGGTGAACTTGTTTACGGCAATCTGTTGGCGCTGAACAGTCGCGTCAAGTTCCCGAAGTGGCTTCGGTCAGCGCTTTGGACGACAATGCGCGCCCATGGATTATGAGTCTAAGAAGCGTCGACTGAGCGAGCAGCTCAGGCAGGCGACGGACGGCGTGCGGCTCGAGAAGTCGACCTCGAACCTGTTTCGTAATCGCAAGCGGGACCAGGGTTCCCGGCTCGATGTGCGCTCGCTGTCCGATGTCCTGGCCGTCGACCCCGAGGCCGAGACGGTCGAGGTCGAAGGCATGACCACTTACGAGACGCTGACGGATGCCTGTCTCGCGAAGGGCTCGATGCCGTTCGTCGTGCCCCAGCTGAAGTCGATCACGATCGGCGGTGCCGTCTCCGGCGTCGGGATCGAGTCGAGCTCGTTTCGCTGCGGGTTGCCGCACGAATCCGTGCTGTCTCTCGAGGTATTGCTTGCGAACGGCGATGTCGTGACCGCGACGCCCGACAATGAGCACGCCGATCTGTTTTTCGGTATTCCGAACAGCTACGGAACGCTCGGATATGTTCTGAAGCTCACGGCCAGGACGATGAAGGTCAAGCCGTACGTGGCTCTGAAGCATCGAAAGTTTTCCGACGCCGATGCGTATTTCGAGGCACTGGGCGACGCCTGCCGCAGCGATGCCGATTTTGTCGATGGCACGGTCTTCTCGGGCAACGAGCTGTACATCACCGAAGGAAGGTTCGTCGACGAGGCGCCTTATTCGAGCGATTACACCTGGCTACGGATCTATTACCGCTCGATGCGCGAGCGGACCGAGGATTACCTGACGATTCGCGACTACATCTGGCGCTGGGACACGGACTGGTTCTGGTGCTCGAAGAACCTTTACGTCCAGAATCGGCCCATGCGTCTGCTGCTCGGCCGGCGCAGGCTGAAT
>DATCZB010000026.1:0-2774 GCA_036526155.1 Gammaproteobacteria bacterium | reverse complement strand
AATCGCATGCCGCGTCATCAAGACGGCGCGCAAGATGGGCATCAAGACCGTGGCGGTCTACTCGGACGCCGATCGCGACGCGCTGCACGTGCAGATGGCCGACGAGGCCGTGCATATCGGCGCGCCGCCGTCGGCGCAGAGCTATCTCGTCGCGGAGCGCATCATCAAGGCCTGTGTCGACACCGGCGCGCAGGCCGTGCACCCGGGCTATGGTTTCCTCTCCGAGAACTCCGCATTCTGCGAGGCGCTCGCGGCGAAAGGCATCGCGTTCATCGGTCCCAGGACGCGCGCCATCGAGGCGATGGGCGACAAGATCACCTCGAAGAAGCTCGCTGATGAGGCCGGCGTCAACACGATCCCGGGTTACACGGACGTGGTGCGCGACGCGGACCACGCCGTCGAGATTGCGAAAGGCATCGGCTACCCGGTCATGCTCAAGGCGAGCGCGGGCGGCGGCGGCAAGGGCATGCGCATCGCGCGCAACGAGGCCGAGTGCCGCGACGGCTTCATGCGCGCCGCGAACGAGGCGCGCTCGAGCTTCGGCGACGACCGCATCTTCATCGAGAAATTCATCGAGCAGCCGCGCCACATCGAGATCCAGGTGCTCGCGGACAGCCACGGCAACGTGGTCTACCTGAACGAACGCGAATGCTCGCTGCAGCGCCGCCACCAGAAAGTGATCGAGGAAGCGCCGTCGCCGTTCCTCGACGCCGCGACGCGCAAGCAGATGGGCGAGCAGGCCGTCGCGCTGGCGAAGGCCGTCGACTATGAATCGGCCGGCACGGTCGAGTTCATCGTCGACCCGAAGCGTAACTTCTATTTCCTCGAGATGAACACGCGCCTGCAGGTGGAACACCCGGTGACCGAGCTGACCACCGGCCTCGATCTCGTCGAACTCATGATTCGCGTCGCGGCCGGAGAGAAACTGCCGATCACGCAAAAGGACGTAGGGATCAAGGGCTGGGCGATCGAGTCTCGCGTCTATGCCGAGGACCCGTTCAGGAATTTCCTGCCATCGACCGGCAGGCTCGTGTACTACCGGCCGCCCGCCGAAAACAGGCATGTGCGCGTCGATACGGGCGTGTACGAGGGCGGCGAGGTGTCGATGTTCTACGATCCCATGGTCGCCAAGCTGATCACCTGGGGCGAGGACCGTTCCGAGGCCATCGCGAAGATGCGCGCGGCGCTCGACAAGTTCATCATCCGCGGCATTTCGACGAATATCAGTTTTCTCTCCGCGCTGATGGCGCACCCGCGTTTCGTGTCGGGCGACATCAGCACCAACACGATTGCCGAGGAGTATCCCGACGGCTTCCATGCGTCCAACGTGCCGCACGAGGACCCGGCCGTGATCATCGCGGTGGTTGCGGCGATGGTGCGCAAGTACCGGGACCGGGCCGCGCGAATCGACGGCCAGTTGCGCGGTTACCAGCGCACGGTACCGGGTGACTGGGTCGTCATCATGAACGACGAGCATCACACGGTGGGCGTCGTGCCGATGGAAGGCGGCCACGACGTCATGTTCGGCGGCAAGACTTACGCGGTTCGCAGCAACTGGGAGTTCGGGCAGCTTCTCTTCAGCGGCACGATCAACGGCGACGAGATTTTCGTGCAGGTCGAACGCCAGAACCAGGTCTATCGGCTGTCGCGCGGCGGTTCGCAATCGGACGTGCTGGTCATGTCGCCGCGCGCCGCGGAACTGTACAGGCTCATGCCGCACAAGGAACCGCCGGACACGTCGAAGCAGCTTATTTCGCCGATGCCGGGCCTGCTCGTGTCGGTGGCAGTCAGGGTCGGCGACGAGGTCAAGGTCGGCGAGGAGCTCGCGGTGCTCGAAGCGATGAAGATGGAAAACACGTTGCGCGCCGAGCGCAACGGCGTCGTCGCGAAAATCTTCTTCGAGCAGGGTGCGAGCGTCGAGGTCGACCAGGTCATCATGGAACTCGAGTAGCCTCCGTGTCCTCGCCACGGGATGCCGCCGCACTGGCCGACGCCGTCCTGGCCGGCGACCGGCGCGCGCTGGCGCGCGCCATCACGCTGATCGAATCGACGCGGCGCGATCATCGCGCACAGTCCGGCGCATTGCTCGAGCAGCTGATGCCGCACACCGGGCGTTCGATTCGCGTCGGCATCTCCGGCGCGCCCGGGGTCGGCAAGTCGACCTTCATCGAGGCGCTGGGAAACCATGTCATCGACCAGGGACACCGTGTCGCGGTGCTGACGGTCGATCCCTCGTCCGCGATCAGCGGCGGCTCGATCCTGGGCGACAAGACGCGCATGGAAATGCTGTCGCGCCGGCCCGAGGCCTACATCCGGCCGTCGCCGTCGGGCAACACGCTGGGCGGGGTAACGCGGCGCAGCCGCGAGACACTGCTGCTCTGCGAGGCGTCGGGTTTCGACGTGATCATCGTCGAGACCGTGGGCGTCGGGCAGTCGGAAACAAAAGTGGCCGACATGACCGACATGTTCGTGCTGCTGCTGCAGCCGGGTGGCGGCGACCAGCTGCAGGGCATCAAGCGCGGCATCATGGAACTCGCCGACCTCGTCCTGATCAACAAGGCCGACGACGACCTCGAGGCGCTGGCCGCGCGCTCGGCACTCGAGTATCGCCACGCGCTGCAGCTGCTGCGGCCGCGGATGGCGGGCTGGAAGGTCGAGGTCCAGACCTGTTCGGCGCGCGACAAGGTCGGCATCGGCGAGGCATGGGAGGTCGTCATGCGCCACCAGTCGGCACTCGAGCAGAGCGGCGAGCTCGCGCGCATGCGCGCAGAGCA